>JAFVWD010000248.1 GCA_017501865.1 Clostridia bacterium
GGATAAATTACCAATTTTTTCACCTTCTGCTTGATTTTCGATATATTTTAAACGATAAATAATATTTAAAAATGAGATACGTAAACTATAATATAATATAAACTTAAAAAAAGCAATATATTTTTATATTAAAAAGAAAAAGCCGTCGCACCTTGCGACGGTTTTTCTTGAATAGAAGAGTTTTAACTCTTGCGTACTCGTATTGGCAACTATATAGTAACCATCTCTTACTACTGTAATGTTGCGAAAATATGAACAAATTATTAACATTACTAAATTTTGCACAGTTTAATTTTTCAACTTCTGTTTTTTTGGTAAAAACAACACAATACCCCACTTCAATTTGTGCACTTTTTTAACTGCTAAAATCGATAAAATCTATTGAAAGAAAATCATTTATGTGATAATCTTTAAGTGTTAATAATTTTCTGCGAAGAAGCAGAATCAGGAGGTCTCTTATGTCAAATATTTTAGATGCATTTAAAGAAAAACAAACTGAAGAAAGAGTTTATAACGGACCAAAAATCAAGGTTGGTATTATAGGCTGCGGTTGGATTGCAGAAGCTCACGCAAACAGCTTTATGAAATGTGAAGATGTTGAAATTGTAGCTCTTGCTGATATCATTCCGGGCAAAGCAGAAGCTTTTGCAAAAAAATGCGGCATTGAGGGTGCAAAGTACTACAACAGCGACAGAGAGCTTATAGATAATGAAAAAGACATTGATGCTGTTACAATTTGTACATATAACAGACAACACGCACCTTGTGCCATTTACGCACTTGAACACGGTGTTCATGTTCTTCTTGAAAAACCAATGTGCGTTACTTTAGATGAAGCTGTTGAAATCTGCAAGGCTGAGAAAAAGAGCGGTAAAATACTCTCTATAGGCTTCCAGCCTCGTTTTGACGAAAATATGAAGATGGTTAAAAAGATTTGCGAAAGCGGTGTTTTAGGTAAGATTTATTACATTCAGACCGGTGGCGGCAGAAGAATGGGTATTCCTACACCTTTCGGTACATCTTTTATTCAGGAGGATACCGCAGGTCTTGGTGCTTTAGGTGATATCGGCTGTTATTCACTTGATATGGTTCTTAATGCAATCGGTTACCCGAAGCCACTCACAGTTACAGGCTTTAAAGCAGGTCTTTTCGGTAAAAAGCCTGAATATCTTCAAAAGCCTGAATATACAGAGGTTTTCGGTGTTGATGACTTTGCTGCTGCTTACATTCGTCTTGAAAATGATATTGTTCTCGACTTCAGAATTGCATGGGCAATGCATTGCGACACTCCCGGTGATACAATTATTATGGGTACAGAGGGTGGCTTAAGAATACCTTCAACCGAATGTTGGAACGGTTCTATAGGCGGACCTATGACAATTTATCACAACATCGCAGGTGAATGTGTTGAAACAGTTATCCCTGAATGTGAAAATACTGAAGATAATTTCGACAAGAAAATCCGTTCATTTGTTGATGCAATTGAATTCAATCTTCCGACACCTGTTCCTTCAAGTCAGATTATTTACAACCAGGCAATCATTGATGGTATTGCACGTTCTTCTGACTTGGGAAGAGAAATTGAAATTGAAATTCCTGAAATCTGATAACTGAATATACAAAAACAAATGAGCTGTAAAAAACGCAGGTTTTTTACAGCTCATTTTTAGGGGATAGGAAAAAAGATGCAGAATGGACAAACTGAGCAAAATCAAGGCGATAGCCTGTATTTTGCTTGCCCGAAGGCGTACAATGGTACGTCGAGTGGCGAAGTTTGTTCATAGTATAAAACATTAATTTTTCATCAATTTTAGTCTGTTTATATTTTTTAAGGGTTCTATAGGCTTATTCAACCTACAGAACCCTTTGCTATATCCGGTTTTATACGGTCTGCGCTTTTTTACATCTCCTTTTAATTTATAACAAAGAAGAATCATAATTAGCACGCTCGCCACCTATAAACTTCGGTCTGGTACGAGCCGCCAAAAGCAAGGCGTTACCTATGGTTTTTTCGCTGAGCTTTACGGGAACAGCAACATTTTTTAAGTGCATTCCTATTAAAACTCCTCCTATGTCAAGACCTGCATCTGCTTTAATATTTTCTAAAGCAACAGGATTTTCCATATATTTATATGCAGCAGTTGCAAATGAACCACCGGCTTTAGGCACAGGAACTACATTTACAGTCTCTGCATTTTTTACTGCAATGCTTTCTGTAATTATTGCCCTGTTAAGATGCTCACAGCACTGTGCAGCAATAAAAATACCCTTTTCTTTAAAAACATCATTAAGTGAATTAAATACTGCCTCGCCAAGCTCAGGACTCGAGTTTGTTCCCATATTTTCACCGAGAATTTCACTTGAAGAGCAGCCAACAACTACTACATCACCGTTTTTAAGCTTTGCTTTTTCAATTAACTCCTCGGCAGCCTTTTTTAATTGTTCCTTAATACTATCTGTAAATTCCATAATTAATAATACTCACCAAATCTTGTAAGCAACTGAATTGCTGTAACTCTGTCTTCCTTAAGCTGAATATTACTCTTGCCGTAAATTGCTGTTTGTACTTCTTTTGCTGCAAGAGGATAGTCAACTGCCCAATACCATGCAGAACCCATATAACCTCTGCGTGCATCTTCACAAGGTGCAAGTACTTGTTGGAATTCGTATGTGAACCAGCCCTCAGTAACAGCTCTTGTACCGTAAGACATTACATCCTTTGTTGTGTAGCTTGTTTCCAAATACGGTAAGAAGGTTGATACATAATCATCCACTTCATTAAGACCTATATTCTTACATTTTTCGAAAACTGCCATAATAACCTGACGTTGACGACGTGTTCTGCTTACATCACCATCATTATCACACTTACGGCTACGGCAGAAAGCCAAAGCCTCGTCACCTGTTAAGGTTACGGCATCGCCTGCTTCAATGCTTACATTTTCGTAAGTTGAATTCATATAGTTAGCTTCGTATTGCTGAACAGGAACTGTTACACCGCCCAATTTATCAATAGCAGCCTTGAACAATGCAAAGTTTATAAGCGCATAACCGTCAATTCTTATTTTAAAATGATTTTCAATTGCAGGAATAAGACCGTCTACACCATAAAACGGAAAAGCAGCATTAATTTTATTAAATGTACCGCCGCCATTAGGATTTTCAAGGTACGCAAATGAGTCACGCATTATTGATGTTAGTGTAATTGTCTTGTTCTCGGTATTTACAGACATAATCATTATAGTGTCTGTAAGACCTGCAACCGCATTAGGGTTACGAGTATCAACACCACAGCAAAGAACATTTATAACATCGTTGTCATACATTATATCTCCGCCGTTTGTAGCCCAATCCTTTATAGCTTCCTTGAAGCTGCCTGCTGTATCTTCATAAATATTATCAAACACAGGGTCAGACTCCAATGAAACAGGTACTGTTTCGTCTTCATCAAAATCATAGGTCAAGGTATCTTCAACCTTAGGCGCAGGCTTAGTCATCTGTTTGTACTTCACAAAACCTACTGTACCTACAACTATTGCAAACACAAGTATTGAAGAAAGTACAATCAATAATTTCTTTTTGCCTGACTTTTTCTCTTTTTTTGCCATAAAAACTCTTCTTTCCAAACTAATTTAATTATCGTATTATTCAAGACAATCAGGACAATTGCAAATAACTGTACCGTCGCTGAAAATATAGTACTGATATGAAGTATTATCCGTCTCAAAAGCACATGTAGGTATTTCTGAATTGGATAAATAAGTATAAAACTTAACATCACCCAAGTCACGGCGCTTTAAATAATAGCCCTCTTTACAGCCTGCAGCATAATCCTTGTGACTCGGCAACCTGTAACCGCCTCTTATATCAGATAATGTGAATGCTTTTGCATCATCATAAGTAAGAAGAAAGCAGTTAACACTTGCATATCCCGCAGGGAAATTTGAAGGAGAAACAACAACGTGTTCCGGATTAGCAAAGCTCATATTGATAGAATCCTGCTTTTTGCCGTTGTCCATCATACCTGTCATAGCTTCTTTAACCATCGTTGAAATAACTATTCTGTTAGCGTAACAATCGTCCACCCTTTTCTGCTTGGAGATGCCGCTATATACAGGAACTGCTACTGCAACCAGTACACTCATTAAAATAACAACTATCATTATTTCAACCAAAGTAAAACCTTTTTTAGAATTTAAAATCTTCATAAATTTCACCTCTACTCTTCATAACGATTATAGTTAGTCGAAACAGTGTAAAATCACACTGTTTCGATACCAAATATACAATTTGGTATCGAATTTTCTTTGAAAATTCGACTGTAATCCTTTCAATGACTGTAATGCAAAATTGTATTTGTGAAAAACAATTTTGCAAAAAGCCGATAGAATCGGCTTTTGCGAA
>JAFVWD010000249.1 GCA_017501865.1 Clostridia bacterium
TAATCACAAGAGTGGTTACTCTGCTTTTAATTTTGTAGGGACTTGAACCCGAGAGGGTCTGAGCGTAAAGAAAACAGTCCGGGGGACTGTTTTTAGCGAGGAGTGGGAGGTGGGTACCGAAATCCGTAGGATTTGGGTCGCCGAGCGGATAGTATGCAAGGCGAAGCCACCGCATACGGCAAGTCCCTTCCTCTGCACCAGAACAGAGTAATCACAAGAGAGGTTACTCTGTTTTTAATTTTGTAGGGACTTGAACCCGAGAGGGTCTGAGCGTAAAGAAAACAGTCCGGGGGACTGTTTTTAGCGAGGAGCGGGAGGCGGGTACCGAAATCCGCAGGATTTGGGTCGCCTTAATCCTGTTCGCAAACATTTGCCTGATATCTTAAAAATTGACACCGTGACCAAATAATCGTATAATGAAACGGTATCTTAAAATCGTATTATATTATATATCAAATATGGAAATCATCAATAAAATAAATCTATCGGAGAAAGCTCATGAAACCAAATATCATTTTCTATTTTTCAGATCAACAACGCTGGGATACACTCAACAGTGTGCTTATGCCTAATGTATGGGAATTGGGAGAGGAAGGAGTGCTTTTCGAGAATTCTTTCACCTGCCAACCTGTTTGCGGTCCTGCCCGTGCATGTCTGCAAACAGGTCAGTATGCAACTGAAAACCAATGCTATTGGAACGGAATAGCACTAAAAGAGAATACAAAAACTTTAGCCGATTATTTCAATGAAAATGGTTATGATACAGCGTACATAGGGAAATGGCACCTTGCATCAGACCGTTACCCGGGAATAGGTGTTCATTGTGAAAAAACTGCTGTTCCTCAAAACAGGCAGGGCGGTTATAGCTATTGGCGAGCAGCTGATGTTTTGGAATTTACATCTCACGGATATGACGGATATATATTTGATGAAGCTTGTAATCGAATTGATTTTACCGGCTACAGAGCAGACTGTATAAACGATTTTGCTGTTGAATACATTAACAATCATAATAACGATAAACCGTTCTTTATGTTTGTATCTCAGCTTGAGCCCCACCATCAAAACGATAGGGCACATTTTGAAGGGCCAAAGGATACTGTAAATAAATTCCTTCACTATCCTTTGCCTGAAGATTTAACCTTTCTCAAGGGGGATTATAAAGAAGAATATCCTGACTACCTTGCCGCCATTCACGCCCTTGACGAAAATGTAGGTAAATTGGTAAAAACACTTAAAGAAAAGGGGTTATATGATAACACGGTTATTGTATATTCCAGCGACCACGGATGTCATTTCAAAACACGAAATGCTGAATATAAACGCAGTTGTCATGATTCAAGCATACACACACCACTTGTTTTCGGTGGCGGAGCCATCAAAAAGGATGGTCCTATAGATTGTTTAGTAAGTCTTATTGATATTCCGCCAACACTTTTAAGTCTTGCAGATATTGAGATTCCTGAAAGCTATTCGGGTAACATTCTACCGGTTGTAAATAAAGATGTCCCTGAAAGAGATTGTGTATTTGTTCAGATAAGTGAATCACATATAGGAAGAGCTGTCCGAACAAAAAAATGGAAATACTCTGCACGTGCAATAGGTTCAGGATGGCACAAACCAAAAGCGATTCATTATTTTGATGATTATCTATACGACATAGTAAATGATCCACACGAGAAAAACAACCTTGTTAACAACGAAAATTATGAAAAAATTCTTAGTCAGATGCGTAGTTTACTTGCAAGAGAAATGGTCAATGCAGGTGAAAGAAAACCTGTTTTCCATAAACCACGAAAAGTAAAAAACTACTGATAAATTTTCATCAACCAAATTCCCGAAGTCGTGACATATTCTTTGGGCTTTCTCGGGCAGGTGTTACTGTTCGATTATTGCAAAAAGAATTATTAACAGACAAATTCTGATTTGCCGAACTAAAAACACAAGGAACCGGCTATAGGAGACAGATATTATGAAAAGAATAATCTTAAAATTAATTTCATTGATTGTTTGTGGTGCAATTGTTTTGTTGTGCTTTGCAGGATGCACTGAAGCTCCTCAAAAAGATGAGGACTTCAGAGTTACTGCTTATGTGAGGGGCGCTTTTATTCAGTCTGAAGAGGCTCTTCATCCGGAGGATTTTAATATAATTACAGATGTTATTCTTTTTGAGTGCGCATCATTTAATAATAAGGGTGAAATAGTTTACGATAAAGATATGCTTGAAGTAGCCCTCAAAAATCTTCGCACGGCAATAGGTGACAGAGATGTGGATATCACACTTAATCTATTAGGTCCCGGCTCTGTAACTGACTCTTCCGTGTGGGAGGAGCAGATGGAATCCCAAAGCGATGAGCACAACAAGGCTTTTAAAAGTGGCGTTTTAGAAGAAAATATTTTAAAAATACTTGATGAATATAATTTCGATGGTGTTCATTTTGATTATGAATATCCGTTATCAAAAAAAGCATGGAGGATTTATAACCGCTTCCTTATATCTTTAGATGAGCAGTTGGGTGAGCGTACTCTTGGCGTTGCTTTTGTTGATTGGAATATGAACTATACTCGCAAGGCAGCAGCTGCAGTTGATTATTTTGAGCTTATGACCTACGATTATATCGACAGTGATGGCAAACACGCTACCTATGACGATACTGTAGCAATTATTGAAGATATGGAGCTTAAAGCTATACATCCGTATAAAGTGGATATAGGACTTCCGTTTTATTCAAGACCTACTGATATGTCTGCATATTGGTATGGATACAACGAATGCTATGAAAAAATAGATGCTGACGGTTGGTATCATTGCGATAAAATCAACAAAGATTTTTGGTTCAATACACCTTCTGTAATTGAAAAGAAAACTGACTATGCTGAAAATAACGGTTACGGTGGTGTTATGTTCTGGCACTATACCTGTGATCTGCCATCATCACAGGAGGGGTCACTTATCCGTGCTATAGGAGATGCTGTGGAAAATGCAGATACTTGATATAATTGTTCCGGGAATATGAGCTCCGAATGATGTAGCTACGAAAAACACAAAGTCTTTGTAATTATGCATCAACCCTATAAAAACATCCGAAAATCTTGATTCTAAGGTTTGTGGCGTATCACCCAGGTCTTGTTACCATCAGATTCTAATGGTAGTACTACCTCTCGGGTTCAAGTCCCTTCCTCTGCACCAGAACAGAGTAATCACAAGAGTGGTTACTCTGCTTTTAATTTTGTAGGGACTTGAACCCGAGAGGGTCTGAGCGTAAAGAAAAACTATCACAATAAATAAACAGGTGCATAACTATAGGTTATGCACCTGCTGATTTTTATTGTGTTTCTACTTCAATTCCGTAATGATAATAAACATCATTCCATATATCCGCTTCGAGCCTTATCATAGTTTCTTCGTTATCATAATCAGTGCCTTCTAAAATATAGTCTTCAATATTTTCTTCTTTAGAAAGAACACGATAATTTTTCAATGTATACTTAAAATCATCCTTTGTACTGAATACTATTTCTACAGGTGTTGCACCTGACCCTACTGATACTACCTTACCATTTTCAAGGTTGAATTCTTCGTATAAAGTAACTGCATAAACAGTAAGCGTATTTTTCTCATCATCTTTTATTCTATGCAAAATTTCGTGAGCTTCAAAGGCTTTTGCAGAGGGATTCCTGACTTTATTCTTTCCGTTGATAAAATACTTACCATTATTTTCTCTCAAAACAACTTCACCAACAGCCTCTTCTAAAGCATACTGTTTTCTTAGAAACTCCGTTGGTTCTACTCCTTGTTCACCCCAATATTCAATATTCTCATTACCGTCTTTGAGAACTATATTGCCGTTTTCAATTTCAATATCAAGAAATTTTTCCTTAGGTTCATCAAACGAATCATTTTCATAATCATAGTATATACACTTTATCTTTCTTTCACCATTTTTAGTCTTGTAAAATTCAGCAGACTGACCGAAATAATTGAAGGTATTTATGTATTCGGGCTCTTCCTCACCAACCTCTACTGCTGTAAAAACAATTGTGAAAATTCCTGATGTTGGTCCGGGAGTGAGAATACAATGCTCATCTTTTCCATCGTTATCAATATCAAATGTTGAAGAATCTATTATTAATCCAAATTCGGTTGGTTCTAAAAGCGGAAGAGTAGACCAAAACAAATTTTTTACGAACTCACGATAAGTATCGTCAATTTCATAGAAGTAGCTTGAAAGAGGATTTATTACAGGGTGAATAGTTACATCTTCATTGTTAATATCATAAGTGGAGAGAATTGCTCTCATTTCTGATATGGTTGCACCACCGGTGTAGGCAAAGCTATTATCAGAAATAGCTTCCTGAGCAGTATTTACCAAATAGCATTTATAATCATCCTCAGCCATTTGCCATACATATACGGTTAATCCGCTATCTGTTGAAACATCGAAGAATTGGGGATATATATTTTCCAAATTTCCTATTGAACCGTAATCAGCTTCAGAATCAAAATATTCTTTTGCGGCATTTTCACAAAACTCAAGCTGTTCTCCAATATATCTTTGAGAATCAAGGGCTTTATCCTGAAGATGTAAAGGAAATTTTTCTTTTATATCATCAACGTAAAGCGAACCATCATGCGGCTCCCAATATTCAACTAATCTATAATGTCCGTGCAACCCTGTTCTTTCAGCAGTAATCACAGTTGGCACATATGTTCCGGTTTCTAATTTAATCGAACCATTTTCGCAACTGTATTCGTGATATAACACCCACATATAAACTGTTGTTTTATTCACGGATTTTTCAACATCCAACACCTTGTGGTGAACAGCAATAAAGTTATCATCGGTATAACCTTCGCTATAATGATGGTCTGCTATCTGTGTATCAAGAAATACAGAGAGTTCATCATCTAAAGAAGTTTTTGGATTTGTTAAGAAACATACCGCAACCACTATACTTATAATTATTGCGACAATAATAAGCCAAAAAGCCGGTTTCTTGTAGGTCAATACAGATTTTACCCTGTCCTTTACTCCTACCTCACCAAATGCAACAGGACAAGCAGCAATCATTCGCCTGTTCACACTACAAGCGAGCAGAGCTTGAGAATAATCTGCTTTTTGTTCATTATTAAATTCTTTTACAACCTTTTCATCACAAGCAAGCTCGATATCACGGCAAAGCAGAATATAACCAAGCAAAACCATAGGATTGAACCAATGGAGTGTAAAAATTAAGAAACCAAGAGGTTTCCATAAATGGTCCTTTCTGCGAAGATGTGCCTGTTCATGGGCAATAACGTGCTCCATATCTTGTTCTCTCATATTAAACGGCAAATAGATTTTACTTTTAATTATACCAAGAACGAAAGGAGAAATTACAGATTCACTCTGAAAAATATTGTCACGAAGCAGAACTGCAGTTCCGATTTTTCTTTTTAATCTTACAAAGCTTACGAAAGTATAAATTAAAAGAGCTACAATTCCTACAACCCATACAACAGCCAATATTGTTGTAATATCTGCAAAATTCCCTGCTGGTCTTGTAACACCTTCAAAATAGTTGCCTTTAAGATAGTCATTCACCTGATTATCAACTATCGGAACACCTGATTCAAAATGAGGTCTTGGAGAATCAATGGGTTTACTGATGGTTTCGGCACTTGGAATAAGGCTGAATACACTTTCGAATGAAAAAGGCATAACAAGACGCAATCCTGCAATTCCCCAAAGAAGACAGTTTATCCATTTGGGCGCTTTTTTCAATACAAATCTTAACAAAATAATAGCCAGAACAATCCAACAAGCAGAAATGCTCATATTGACTACTTTTAAGAATATATCAGCCATTACAGTTCTCCTTTCCTGTATCGGTCAATCATCTTTTGAACTTCATCAATTTCCTTTTCAGAGATTTTTCGGTGCTTTGTAAAAGCTGCAATAAAAGCAGGTAAAGAACCTTCAAATGTTTTTTCTACCATTTCATTGATTTCAGCTGCCTGAATCTCATCCTTTGAAACTAAAGAAGAAACAATTGTGTTTTCGTTCTTCAGTACACCTCTTTCAGACAAACGCTTGATAACGGTGTATGTTGTAGTTGGTTTCCAACCCAACTGCTCTTTGCAAAGATTAACAAGCTCACTGCTTTTGATTGGTTCGTGCTCCCATAAAATTAAACAAAAACGATATTCACTTTCAAAAACTTTTGGTGTTTCCACTATTATCACTCCTTAACTCTAACACATTAGAGTTTGCTTCTGACTACACTCTAACATATTAGAGTTGAGTTGTCAATACTATTAATAAATAAAGGGGATAGGGAAAAAAGATGCAGAATGGACAAACTGAGCAAAATCAAGGCGATAGCCTGTATTTTGCTTGCCCGAAGGCGTACAATGGTACGTCGAGTGGCGAAGTTTGTTCATAGTATAAAACATAAATTTTTCATCAA
>JAFVWD010000250.1 GCA_017501865.1 Clostridia bacterium
GCAATAAGATCTTTTGACATACCTAAAGATTCAAGCATTTCCATAATATAAAATCACCTTAATTTAGTTTTTTGCAGATTATTTACCGGAAAGAATAAGTGATACAACGAACGCATAAATTGCGGTTGATTCTGCAAGTGCACAGCCCAAAAGAAGAATAGTCTGAATTTTACCTGCTGCTTCAGGTTGACGTGCAACTGCCTCAACTGCTTTTCCGGTTGCGAAACACATACCGAAACCTGCGCCGAGTGCTGTAAGAATTGCTACTGCTGATGCCATAATAAATTACCTCCGAAATATAATTTTAAAATTAATTATTTGTATTTTATTCTTCACTTGATTCCATCGCTTCATCAATAAATGTAAGCGAGAGGGTAATGAAGATATAAGCCTGAATAAGTGGGTGGAAGAGGTTGAAGTATAAACCTGCTATTCCGGGGATGCCTGCGGCATACCCGCCAAGTGCACCCTTTAAAAGCTCCATAACTATCATTCCGCCGAGCATATTACCGAAAAGACGGCAGGCAAGCGAAATCGGAACGGCTATATCGCTGACGATTTTTATCGGAATCATAATAGGTCTCATAGCCGCCATAGGTCCGCCCATTGCCTTGAGCCTTCCGCCAAAGCCTAATTTTTTGAAGCCGTGGTAATTAAGAAGGGTAAATGTTATAAGACCCATTGAGAAGGTTACGACTAAGTCTGAAGTCGGGGCTCTTAGTCCGAATAATTCAAGGGATGCACTGAGAATCAGGTAAATTGCCAATGAAAACATATAGGGAGCAAGACTTTTACCGACTTTCTTATCGGTAGTGTTTATACAGATGTTTTCAACTGTCTCTACACAAAGCTCTATGCAGTTTTGGAAGCCTTCGGGCTTGTCTTTGAATTTCGGGAAGACAAATAATCTGAAAATAAGACAAAGAATGAAGACTATTAATACTATTATCATTGTGTAAATAGTAGTTTCGCCTAATTTAAGTCCCAAAATGCTTATGGAGCTACGGTCACTAAACATTGAAAATTCAATATACATACTGCTGTGCTTACCTGAGAACCAGGTAATAAAAACACCGAGAGCAAACCAAAGGCTTATAAGCATTCCGGAAAAACAAAGTGTTTTCAGTTTTTTCTTTTTCTTAAGCTTTTTTTTGTCAATATCATCACCAAAGTTTTTAATTACACCCTTGAAGTGAATATTACCGACAAGGCAAAGTATAAAAATAACAACGCTTAAACCTATCTTGATTAAATCAGCTGTGCTCATTTTTATCATCTCCTTTGCGTTGGATTTTATTTTTATTATTCTTTTTGGATAGTAAAAGTATAACAGGTAAAGAAATAATTACACCTATAGTGTAGCCTGTTGCGAGAAGCTTTACCGAGTCTAAAAAGAAGAAGTAAATTAATACAAGTGCCGCGGCATATGACATAAGCTTTAAAAAAAGGAAAATAACAGATTTTGTCATATCGCCCTTCAGAACATTTTTCAGAAGTAAATTCAATAAAAATACTTCTAAAAAACCGTACGCAATGCCTGAAAAAATTAGTGCCATTAAAGTCACCTCATTGAATATGTAACAATCTCATTCTATGCCTTTTTTTTGAATAAGTCAATAATAAATTTGTGCAAAATACAATGTTTTTATTTATCTTAAAATAAAGTAATTTTATGTTGCTTTAAATGTTGTTTTGTGGTAACATTAAAATGATTAATTCTTATGAGAAAGAGGGTATTTTAATGTTCAGTAATGCAAAGGTTACGGTAAACTATAAGGCGAATGGTAAAGTAGTTGCCGTAACAGAAAAAAATGAAGATTTGTCATACAATTTTTCATTTGACGGAAAAGCACTTAAGCTCAGCTTAATTCCTTCGAGAGAGATTGAATTGGTTAACGCAAAGGTTGTTATTCCTTACAGCTTTCCTGACAATGTAAGAATTATGCCGAACGGCTATCAGAGCTGGACCCGTACAAGAGAGTATAAAAAGGATGAAAAATATAAAGGAATGAATAAATTAGTAAAGTCAATTCCTTTAGGGTTTCAGATGGCAGGCTGCAGCGGCGACTATATGTTCAGAGAGTATCCTGATGCATCGGGCATTTTTCACGGTTATACATACTCTTACATAAGAACAGACGAGAAATTTACACTCATAGGCAGTCTCAGCGAGCAAGAGGGCTACACAGTTCTGAACTTTGATGCAAACAATAACCTTATTATTGTGGAAAAAGATTTGGAAGCCAAGGTAACAGACAAAGAGATTTTAGTGTTGGATGCTGTAGTTCTGAACGGCGGTCACGATGAGGTTTTTGATGAATACTTTACACTTATGGGTATTGAAAAACCGAAAACAAACAGAATCAACGGCTACACAAGCTGGTATAACTATTATACTGACATTACCGAAGAAATTATAATCCGCGACCTTGAGGCATTAAAAGCAACAGGTGCAGATATTAATATTTTCCAGATTGATGACGGCTACCAGAGCTTTATAGGCGACTGGGAAACACCTAATAAAAAATTCCCTAAGGGAATGAAATATATTGCAGACGAAATTCATTCAAAGGGCTGGCTTGCAGGACTCTGGCTTGCACCGTTCTATATTCAGAAAAATTCAGTTGTGGCAAAAGAACACCCTGAATGGATAGTTAAAACTCCTGACGGCAAACCGCTTTATGGTTTCGTAGGTCTTGGCAGAGATTGCTATACACTCGATTTTTATAATCCTGAATGTGCAGCATACATTAAACAGTTCTTTAACACAATCCTTAATACATGGGGATTTGATATGGTTAAGTTAGACTTCCTTTACACCGCCTGCATAGTTCCGAGAAACGGTAAAAGCCGTGGTGAAATTATGTGTGATGCAATGTCTCTTTTAAGAGAATGTGTAGGTGAAAAGCTTATTTTAGGCTGCGGTGTTCCGTTAGGACCTGCTTTCGGTAAGGTTGACTATTGCCGTATAGGCAGTGATGTTGATTTGACATTTAAGCCGGTTCCTGTCAAGGGTAATGTTAACAGAGAAATAGTTTCGGTTCAGACTGCAATTAAAAATACAATTTTCCGTCGCGGACTTAACGGCAGAGTTTTCGGTAATGACCCCGATGTATTCTATTTAAGAAATGCACTTAAAGAGGTTGAGGGTGACAGAAAAAGCAAAAAGGACCTCAAATTCACCTGGGAGCAACGCGTTTTGTGGGCTGACCTTTGCAGAAATTTAGGTACAATTATTTTCACTTCGGACAATGCTGCAAACTATGACAAAAAGCAAAGCGAGGAGCTTATGAAAACCTACAGCGCACCAACGGTTAAGGTGCTCGATGCAATTTATGAAGGTGACAACTGTGTTAAGCTCACTTGTGAAGAAAGCGGTAAAAAATTTGAGCATATTATAAATTGGAATACAGGTGAAAACAGTAAAAAGGATATGTAATTTATCATCTTGAAGTAAGAATATCCAAATAAAACAACAGTTTTTTGTGAATGTTGATTTGTGTGGATTTATTGCTTTTATGCTTGCTATATAGTAAAATTAATTGAATATGTTTTTACGGAGGTAAAAAATGAAGCACGCAGATATTATAAATCAGATGACACTTGAAGAAAAGGTGCGTTTTTGTTCAGGTAAGGATTATTGGCATACCGATTCAATAGAAAAATACGGCATACCGACAATTCTCTGGAGTGACGGCCCTCACGGAATAAGAAACAGTGTCGGTACAAAAGATAAAGAAAAGAAAAAAGAATTAAAAGAGCAACAGAAGAAGAGTGATAATTTTTTAGGCGGTGTTCCTGCAATATGCTACCCTACAGCAGCAACAACTGCATGCTCATGGAACCCTGAACTTCTTTACGAAATGGGTGTCCGTCTTGGTGAAGAATCGCTCAAAGAAAAGGTTTCGGTGCTTTTAGGCCCCGGTACAAATATGAAGCGTTCACCGCTTTGCGGAAGAAACTTTGAGTATTTTTCTGAAGATCCGCTTCTTGCAGGTAAGCTTTCAGCGGCATTTTGCAACGGTGTTCAGAGTAAGGGTGTAGGTACATCACTTAAGCACTACGCAGTAAATAACCAGGAAACCCGCAGAATGACTGTTAATGCAGTTGTTGATGAACGTACATTAAGAGAGATTTATTTAACAGCATTTGAAATTGCAGTAAGAGAATCACAGCCATGGACCGTAATGTGTATGTACAACCGTCTTAACGGTATTTACGGCGCTGAAAATAAATGGCTTCTTACAGATGTTCTCAGAGATGAATTTGGCTTTGTATTTGAAATTAAAGCAATGAAATTGGAGAAACAGTGTAAATAAATTAACAGATATCCATATTTATTTAAATAAGCAACTACAAAAA
>JAFVWD010000251.1 GCA_017501865.1 Clostridia bacterium
AGTAGCAGTATCAACAGGATTCATTGTGTCAAAAGCTCTTTTGCAGTAACAATACCTAACAATTTATGTTTTTCAACAACATAACAGGTATAAACTGTTTCAAATTTTGCACCAATTGATTTGATTTTTTTAAGTGCATCACCAATTGTCATTGTAGGCAAAAGTGTGATGTATTCAAGAGTCATAATACTACCCGCACTGTCTTCAGGATAGTTTAGAATTTGGTTTATGCTTTCCCTCTTATCGCCTGCCGCACTTAACATTCTGCTTACAACATTAGCAGGCATTTCTTCAATAACGTCAACAGCATCGTCAATGAACATTTCGTCCATAATGTGCTTTAACTCTTTATCTGTAAACGCTTCTAAAAGAACTTGTTGTGAATCTACTTCAAGGTAAGTAAACACCATAGCAGCATTTTCTTTTGGAATAAGTCTAAAAAGAATCACCATTTCTTTTTCATCGAATTCTGGTAAAAGAGTAGCAGTATCAACAGGATTCATTGTGTCAAAAATGCTTTTTATAGCTTTATATTCTTTTTTCTCAAATAATTTTATTATAATGTCTTTATCCATAATCTTAACCCCTTTCTATGTATTTTTACCAATAGGTTAAGAAATAAAAAAACCGAGCTTTTGCCCGGCGGTCAAAAAATAATAACAATGCAAAACCGAAAAATAAATTTTTCAGTCAGCAAAAGTCAAGAAACAAATGCTTTCGGCACCTGTTTTCATACCGCCAAAATATCGGATTTTATTTCTCGCGTGAGGGCAACTACTGCCGGAATCCATCTGTTTCTTCCCCCTTTATTTTCAAAATTTTTATTATATAAAGTACATAAATAAATATAATACAAATTGTACACATTGTCAAGAAAAATCATCTGCTCATACACAAAAAACAAGAGGAAAATAAAAAAGTAAAAATAGTTCTGCAAGTGTATTTTAACACACCTGCAGAACTATTTAATTTATTTTATGTAGTCTGTGTTTTTACATTTAAGCCGGATTTATTATTCTTCCTTATCAGCAAGCTCGTTCATATCTACAAGAACTCCGTCACTACCCATTACCTCAGGTAATTCACCGTCCCATTTGCTCCATTTTACATAATCTACGTAATCAGGAGATTTCGCAAGAGCATCCTGAATAAGCTTGATACTTTCAGCCTCAGCCTCTGCCTGAGTAATTTTCTGTTGTGCTTCCACTTCAATTCTTGCAAGGTCCTGTTCAGCCTTAAGTGCTTGTTGTTGTGCAGTCTGTTTTGCTTCAACTGCTGCATTGAACTCCTCAGAAAAATCAAAATTCACTATATTGAAATTTTCGACAACAATACCGTAGGAATTAATTTTTTCTGACAATGCAACCTTAATCTGATCACCGACAGTCTGCCTTTTTGTAATAAGCTCTTCCGCAGTAAACTGTGCAGTTACAGCTTTTATGCTCTCCTGAACTGCAGGTTCAATAATTACTGTAGAATAATCCTTACCCACATTCTTATAAAGTGTTGCTGAGGATTCATTTTTTACGTGAAAGTTAACCGCAACCTTGTAAGAAATTATTTGCAAGTCCTTCGATGAAGCCGTGCCCTCAGTTTCAGTTTTCTGAGTACGGTTATTCATTTGAACAACTGTCTGAATTAACGGTATTTTAAAATGCAAGCCTTCGTCTAAAACATTTTCATCTACCGCACCGAAGGTTAATATTACACCTGTGTGACCTGCTTTGACTACTGTAAAACAAGTAGCGCAAACTCCCAGAACAAGTACAGCACAAACTGCAATGGCAACGATTTTTGCAACATTCTTTTTCATAATAATTTCCACCCTTTCATTTAATTTATAAGTAAGTATTAAAGCTCATACACAGACCGGGATGAGCCTTTTCAGCAATAAAGCACCCACTTATTGTCTAATACATTAGCACATCCAATAGCTTTTGTCAATAAGTGGGATTTTATCAGGTATTTGATATTATAAAGTCAATTATAGGAGTATTATCATCTACAAGCCCGTGCGGATGATGTCCGCGATAGTCAACTCTTATAGTTTTAAGTAAACCGCTACCCTCCATAGCATCTTCTAATAAAAGGCCGTTTTCTTCATAAACTACAGATTTATCTTCAGTTCCGTAAACCATAAGAACAGGAATATTATTTTCAACAAGCGATTCCGCCTGATTTAAAGGATGCTCAGGAAAATTCAGGAGCTTACTTCGTTTTATACCCGGGTAAGCCTTTATAAATTCCTTTTCCCAGATATTTTCACACTCTTCGTCACCTGTTTTACCCGGAAAACTGCAATAGTTCAATACGGGTGCATCAATATACATACATTTTACCTGATTCGGGTAAAGCCCTGCAAATCGCACAGCATGTGCACCGCCGCAGCTCATACCTACAGGAACACACTTTTTATTCAGATTATATTTTTCTGAAACATAGCTTAAAAATTCTGATTTTATTCTGCACTCTTCGTCTGTTGCAAACCGAGAAATATTTTTAATATAAACTAAATGAAAGCCTTTTTCGAGAAGCTTAATTTCAACATCAGGAAAGGCATTCCAATACTCTACCTTAAATGTTACATTTCTGTTTTTATCAGGTTTTTGCGGAAACACTATTTTCGCATTAAAGCCTTCAAAAACAAACTCTTCACATTTAAATCCGTTCCATAACTCCGTCATTTCGTCACTACCATAAAAAATTATTTACAAGAACTTCTCTTCTTCAGTACCCGTTCTACTCTCGGTCGGTTGTACCGTTGAATGATTACAAAGATTGAATCGACAACAGCAGCCACCAATGAGGTTATAACGATTATAGTTAGTCGAAACAGTGTAAAATTACACTGTTTCGATACCAAATATACAATTTGGTATCGAATTTTCTTTGAAAATTCGACTGTAATCCTTTCAATGACTGTAATGCAAAATTGTATTTGTGAAAAACAATTTTGCAAAAAGCCGATAGAATCGGCTTTTGCGAA
>JAFVWD010000252.1 GCA_017501865.1 Clostridia bacterium
AAAAAGACTGATAAAATCTCCGTTTTCGGCAGATGTCAGTACGACTGGTTTTATGTTGGCTACGGTTCTGGTGGCGATGTTATAAAACCATATACTGTAAGCTTAATTGATGGACTTGAAAATTTACAGGCAAATTTAAACGAACCACTCAAGGAAAAATATAAATCCTGGTGTTCTAAAAATCCGCCTGACCACGGCTTTTGGGGACATTGGCCACATTATTATAACGAAATGCCTATAACTGAAGCGGAAATTGCAGAAAGTGCGAAAGACTCTGAATGTGCTGTTGTTATTATAGGTCGTTCTGCGGGTGAGGACCGCGAAAACTATCTGAAAGAAGGCAGTTACTTACTTACAGAAGATGAAAAGCATCTTATAAATAATGTAACAAAGCACTTTAAAAAAACTGCAATCTTACTCAATACAGGCAATGTAATAAGTCTTTACGACATAAATTTAATTGATAGTGATTTAGCAATTCTTATGTGTTGGCAAGGCGGTATGGAAAGCGGTAACTCAGTTGCTAAAATGCTTTTAGGAGAAGAATCTCCAAGCGGCAAATTAACTGATACTATTGCCTACAACTATGAGGATTACCCCTGTAGTGAAAACTTCGGTTATAAAGAATATACAAATTATGTTGAAGATATCTTTGTCGGATACCGTTACTTTGAAACCTTCAACAAGGAAAAGGTACTTTATCCGTTTGGTTACGGTCTCACTTACACAACCTTCACTCAGGAATTTGTAAACGGTGAATTGATTAATGATGAATTAACCTTACAGATAAAAGTAACAAACACAGGCAGCTTCAAATGCAAGGATGTTGTTGAAGCCTATGTATCAGCACCTCAAGGCAAATTAGGCAAGGCAGAAAAGGTTTTGGTCGGATTCAGCAAAACTAAAGCTTTAGCTCCCGGCGAAACTGATACTGTTACAATTAAATTCCCTCTTTACTACTGTGCTTCATACGACGACAGCGGTAAAACAGGAAACAAATCTTGCTATGTTTTAGAAAATGGTGTTTACAACATTTTCGTCGGTGACAATGTACGTGACGCTGTAAAGGTTCGAGACTTTACAATTGACAAAACAAGGGTTCTCGACTCTTTAAGTGAGGTTTGTGCTCCGAAAAATAAATTCATGAGAATGATTGCTACTGTTGATGAAAACGGTGAATTTAAAGAGAGCTTTGAAAACGCACCGCTTGCGACTACTAATTTAAGAAATATAATTTTAGAGAACCTTCCGAAAGAAACAGAATACACAGGTGACAAAGGCTTAAAGCTTACCGATGTAAAAAACGGCAAATGCTCACTTGATGAATTTATCGCTCAGCTTGACACTACTGAATTAGAAGCAATTTCACGCGGACATTATGTCATGGACAGCCCTTTGGGAAACAAAGGTAATGCAGGTGCCTTTGGCGGAGTAACACAGAGCCTCAGGGCAAAAAAGATACCCCCTGTTGTTACTACTGACGGTCCTTCCGGTATAAGGATTCGTTCCTGTTGTTCTCTTTTGCCTAACGGAACTGCTCTTGCATGTAGCTGGAACACAAATTTGGTTGAAGAGCTTTACACTCTTATCGGTAACGAAATGAAAGAAAAAGGTTCAGATGTTCTTTTAGCACCCGGTATGAACATTCACAGAAGTATGCTCTGCGGAAGAAACTTTGAGTATTTCTCAGAAGACCCTGTTATAAGCGGTAAAATAGCAAGTGCTGTCGTTAAAGGTGTGCAGAGTGCCGGGGTTTCCGCTTGTCCGAAGCATTTTGCCTGCAACAGTCAGGAAACAAACCGTACCTACAATGATTCCCGCCTTTCAGAAAGAGCTCTGAGAGAAATCTATTTAAAAGGCTTCGAAATTTGTGTAAAAGAAGCAAAGCCACTCAATATAATGACTTCATATAACAAAATAAATGGTGTCTGGGGTCACTACCACTACGAGCTTTGCACCATGATTTTACGAAAGGAATGGGGTTACGAGGGTAATGTTATGACTGACTGGTGGATGAGAAGCGCCAACAGCCACGAATTCCCTCAATTAAGAGATAATGCTTACAGAGTCCGTGCC
>JAFVWD010000253.1 GCA_017501865.1 Clostridia bacterium
GTCGGAAATCCTCTTAAAGGGTGTTTAATTCCGGCTATATCTCTCTTACGGGCAGCAGTAAAATCCTTCTTCAGATAATTCTCGTAATCTGCAAGAAACATTTTACTATCCATTCCACAGGTATGCTCGCTCAAGCATAGAATACCTTCATTAAGACTTTTGTGCTCCTCTGAATTTTTCAACAGTGAGCCATCTGAAATCCATTTTTCCTTCAAATTAATAAGTGTTCTTAACGCTCCTGCTTTATAAACATCTGCTGTACTTCCGTGAATCCATGTATCACCTATTTCAGAATCCACTACAGGTAAAAGACTGCGTTTTTCCCATATAAGCTCTGCATAATCATCAAGTGTACCGGCTTCTACATCATAGCCCGGAAATTCTGCTTTAATTTTGCTGAGCTTATTTAAAACCGCTTCAGGAGATGGTGCACCATGATTATCAAGAGTGTGATCAAAATATAAAACCTCTTCTAAAAACTTGCTTTTGTAAGCACCACCGTAGCTTGCAGAATAAATTACCACAACCTCGCTCTTGTTGTTTTTCCACAAAAAGCATTCGGGTACATCGGGTATAGCAGATGCTCCGTTTACTCCTATGTGAAGCAACTTTACACCTTTTTCAGCGAGATGAGTAACTATTGCTTTTGTATGCCCGGGAACATCGGTCATTTTGGCACTGATTGTCTTTCTTCCACGAATTACATCGAGTTCATCTACAATTGAAAGTCCGTATTTCAACGTATCGGAATCCATAAGCTCCGTATGTGTCGTAAAAGGGAGCGCATGAGGAACAATGTTACCGTCTTCGAGAGCTTTGACAAGCTTTTCTTTTGTTTTATCATCTGAATTAAGAAGAGCTTCCCTTAAAATCCACGACCCCGTTGTCCATACAAAATTTTTCTTGTTTGCTGTATTAACCTTTTCTGCAAGTGCCGCTGCTCCCGGAATAAATTCATTTATGTACCTTTTCTTTATATTTTCTGCAAAATCAGTAAATCCGAGATCAAGATGGGTTTTTGATACAACAATTACCTTTTTCATAATTACTCCTTAAGGTGTTTATTTGGCGCAGTCATACTGACGTATAACAAGACAAAAAACGGCTTAATGTGCCGAAAGATTTAAATTTTAGGTGTACGGGGTTCGACTCCCGTCACCTTACATAAAAAATGTAAAAAACTAATAAATGCACTATAACCTATGCTAAAATCATAACATCATTCACTGACTGTGTCAAATAATACATCTCCGACTTTTTAATTCATACTTATTGAAATTAAATTTACGGTTTGTTATAATTCACATAGTAAGAAGAGGTGGTTCATATGACAAATCATAATTTTTTTGATATTACCCATACAGAAAACAAAGAAAATGAAGTTTTTTCATACAGAAGCGGCACTTTGGTTTATGAAGAGGCTTTTTGTAAGGGCGCTTTAATTTCAGCAGGATATAACAGCGCAGGGTATCCTTTGAATGTACTTATGTCTTTTCCTACAAGACTTTCTGAAAAGAATTTCTGTGAGCCATATGCATTCAATATTGAAATTGACGGTCAGAGTGTAGATTTTGATTTGGAAATTGAAAATTTCAAAACAAATAAAACTGACAATAGTATAGAAAGTATTCTTACATTAAAAAGCAATATAAAGCCTGTAAAAATCAGGGTTCACACCTCATTGGACGGAACAAATGTATTCTCAAGATACATTGAAATTAAGAATCTCGGCGAAGACAATCTGAATTTAAGCCGTTTAAGCCTGATTGCAGGCGGACTTGAAACATTTGACCGCGACAAAGTTTACTCGCATAATGTAAATACCGATGAAATCTATTCAATAGGGTATTTTGACAGCGACAGATGGGGCGAAGAAGGACTTTTTAACTGGCACAGATTAGATGCTGTTTCAACCTCGGTTGACACTCGATTTAACCGTGACAGATTCCGCCAGCCTGTTATATTTTTAAAGAACAATATTACAGGAAAAATATGGGTTTCACAATTCAGCTACAGCGGTGGTTGCAGATTTACTTTTGACCTGAACGGCCGGAATAATTCCGACTGCCACCTTGCATTCAAGGCAGAAATCACAGGCAACAAGCCGCTATATGTTATTGAGCCCGGCGAAACCTTCACTTCTCCCGAAATACAAATGGGCGTGGTTCAGGGTGACCTTGATTATGCAATCAATGAATTACACGCACATTTAAGAAAATCTGTTTTGAATCTGCCCGAAGCGAACGGCGATGCACTTTTAATCGGTTGCGGTATGGGTGCAGAGCATCTTGATATGGGTGTTGACATTTGTAAGGACTATATACGTCAATTTAAAAAAATGGGCGGTGAAATCTTTATAGTAGATGCAGGCTGGGTTTGCCCTAAGGGTAAACAGGTAGAATGGAGTAATTATAACGGACTCAATGTACCACACAAAGAAATATATCCTAATGGTATTACAGAGATTGTCGACTACTGTCACGAACAGGGCTTAAAATTCGGTTTATGGATGGATGTTGAATCCCTTGGCAAATATTGCCCTCAATTTAACGAAAAGCCTGAATGGCGTGCAAAAAACACCTTGGGTGAACAAACTGAACGTTTTATAGATTTCACCGTAGAAGAAGCCGCCAACTGGTGTGAAAGTGAATTGGAGCGAGTAATAACAGAATATAAATTGGATTTACTGCGAGTTGACTACAACACCTCTTACAGCGATTATTTCAATATGCGCGACACCGGCACCGGTACAAAGGAATGTCTTACTATAAAGCATTTTAACAGGGTATATAAAATGTATGAAAACCTCAAGAAAAAATTCCCTGACGTAATTTTTGAAAACTGCGCTGGTGGCGGTGGCAGATGCGACTTAGGTCAGATGAAGTATTTCAATCACACCTGGGTTTCCGACTGTCAACGTGCGCCAAAATCAATTTACATAACAAATGGAATGACAATGTGTTTACCACCTGAAAGAGTTGACAGGCTTTTTGCAGGTATGGGATGCCACGAGCATGGTTCAATAGATTTACAAATGCGAAACACTATGCTTACTCATATGTCACTTAACGTTATTGCACCTATGAACACCACAATTAATGAAAATCTTATGGAATTTGTAAAGCACAGTACTGACGTTTACAAGAATTTTATAAGGCCGATATTACCGACTTCGTTAATTTACCACCATACACCTGAAACAAACAACGCCTCTAAAAATGGATTTTCAGTTTTAGAAATTGCCTCACCTGAAAAAACCAAGGGTGCAATAGCAGTATTTTCAACAGAAGGCAATAATGAAAACACTATAACCATCATCCCAAAGGGTGCAAGTGTTGCTAAGAATTACAGGGTTACACTTGACAATGACAGAGACTCTTTTACAGTTTCAGGATATGATATTGTAAACAACGGAATTACTATTAGTGTTAATTCTGCAATGAGTTCAGAGCTTATTCTTTTTGAAGAAGCTTAATAACAATAAAATATATTACCCGGATTTATCTAACTAAAAAAGGAATGCGTATATTTCAATTTGAAACGCATTCCTTTTATTTAAATACTCCAGCTATACTCTCCACCTGTTACGGTAATATTTATTTCTTCGTTCAGAATAATATTTGCGGTTGAAGTCGTGGGGATTACAACATTCACATCGAAGCCGTTATTTTTATTTTTGCTCCACTCGATTTCAAAAATACCTTGCGGAGTTTTAATTTTACATTTAACAAAATCGAGACCGCAGCATAAAACCGGCTTAACTGTAAATGTCGAAAAACCGTCATTTATATCACAAACACCTGCAAAATGGGAATACAGAATTTCCTCATATGTTGCAAGAAAATAGTGGTCCTTAGAACGGGTTGTTGTTTCCCAACTCTCCCAGGCAGAGTCATCACCAAATGCTAACCAATGCCCCCAGCTTGGGTATGTAGTTTGCGTTAAAACCTTGTAAGCCGTAGTAGCTTCGCCATTATCAAGCAATACAGGCAAAATAAATTTTGTACCTATACACCCCGTGTCAAGGTGATAACCTTTACACTTTATATCTTCTACAAGATTATATAACACTACCTCAATATTTTCTTCAGGCACTAAATTAAAAGCAAGCGGAAGCAAATTTGAAGTTTGTCGGTATTTTTGTCTTTTACCCCTTTGCACCCAGAAATTTGTTTCGTAAATGCCGTCCTTGTGTCTGTAAAATTTTTCATTAAAAGCCCTGTAAATTTTCTCTCTTGCTTTTTTGTATTCTGATACATCTGCCTCGTTCTCACTTTTTTCTGCAATGTAAATCATACTTTCAAGCATTTTATAAACAAATGCAGTACCGCAGATTTCCGCGCCCTCAGAAGTATTTGGGTCAGACTCCATATTTTCTTCACATACGGGTGAAACCCAGTCTGCAAGACCTTTTACGCCCCACACCCATTCATTCGCTTTTAATGCTTCAATCTGCGTTTCTGCAAATTTTTTAAGCTCACTATAAATTGATTTTACAAATTCCTTTGAATTGCAAAAGCGTAAAAGAGCTTCTGATGCAAAAACAAATGCAGTATTCCACACAGGAGAGTTCTGCCATCCCCAA
>JAFVWD010000022.1 GCA_017501865.1 Clostridia bacterium
CCTTAAGACCGACGGTACAACAAAAACGGGTGCGTTTACAAATGAAAATACCTTAAATTAATATGTATAAAGAAAAGAGATAATACTTTTACTATGTATTATCTCTTTTATCAATAAATATTCAATTAAAAAAATGTTTATCAAGAATTTCGCAGGCTGTAATAACAAATTTTACACATGGACGTGTTTTGTAGTATTCTGCAGTTCGTGGTGAAGATATATGGGATTCTTTACCGCTCACCCGCAATAATTCCTTACAGATATAAGAAGAATGTTTATTTTTAAACTCTGTAGCTAATTCCTGAATCAATTTATAATGGTTGTCTTTTGCAGCTTTGTCAGTTGGCTCTGAATATCCGTGTAAAATGCCTGCTACCATAAACATACCGGAAACAGCTCCGCAAACCTCTCGGAGTCTTCCCATGCCTCCGCCAAAAGAGGAGGAGAGTCGGAGGGCTAACTCTTTATCAAGCTTTAGCTCGTCACAATATGCAAGAACAACAGATTGACTGCAGTTATAGCCTTCTGAAAAAAATTGTGCTGCTTTTTCACTATGTGTCATTTTAATCATCTCTTATTTAGTAACTAATTCTTTATCCTTCTCGGTATTAGTTTGTTTTGCGCCGTTATCAAATTTCTCAAGAACCTTAATACTTACCGCAAAGCAATCGGCAAGACCATCTAAATTCATGTTATCGTATGTATCGCGTCTTGTATGATAATAGTTCTGAAGGTTGTGGTTCAATCCGGTTATTCCGGTTGCTCTCATACCGGCTTTTGCAAATGCAGCGGAATCAGTTGCACCGCCAAGAGGTGGAACCATACCCTTTAAGCAGTGAATATCAAGTTCTTTTGCGGATTCCATAAACAAGTCAGAAACATCCTTGTCAACCTTTACAGTTCCGTTTAAGTCACGATAGTTAGTCATTAAATACTTGGGATCAAAAATTGTGTCATAAGAATAAATAAATGTGGGTACATCAGAAAATTCATCCTTGTGCTTTTCAGCCCAAAAGGTTGAACCGCGAAGCCCGGCTTCTTCTGAACCTGAAATTATAACTCCTACCTCTGTGTTTTCGAACTCAATATTATTATCCTTGAGTGCCTTTAAAATTGCTATTCCCATATAGCATCCCGAGAGATTATCGTTTGCACCGTCAACTACTCTTTTTTCATTCCACATAAAGAACATACCAACCATAAAAGGAACAAACAAAAGTCCCCAGAGTGCTAATTTAAAATATAAAGAGTCAGTATCAATTAACCCGAAAGTTATACCGTTATTTGCTATGTAAAGAACAGAAATTATTAAGTAGTAAAGAGCGCCAAGTGTGGCAACAACTATGTGCCCTTCAAAGAAAACTCCGCCAAGTCTGTAGTTTACGGGCCATTCCCAACAGGCATCAGGGTGACCGTTGAAGAAAATACGTCTTTTAACTTCACCTTTACAGGATTTTACCGCGGTTACATTGTGGCCGGTTTTCTCGGTGAAAATCCAGTCAACAATTTTTTTGTACATACCAAATTGCAGAATTGCTATTAAAAATCCTGCAGCAATAAGAGGTATAGAAAAAACAGGGCAAACAAAGAAAAGCGGAATAGCCGAAAGAACAAGTGTAAAGGTTATATAAATCCACCCAAAGAACGAACCCGGATTTTCTTTGAAGGATTCAATCTCAACTCGTTCACAGCCACAGTCATTTCTCAAAACATCTGCCATATATTCACAGGATATTCGCTCACCCTCAGAACCCGGGTCACGTTTGGGCATAGTCTTACATATATGGGTGATTTCATCAATCATATATTGTGCAGATGCCTTTTTGTTTTTTATAAGATTAGATAAATCCATAATACCACTCCTCCAATATTATATTTTCATTCTATAATATTATCAAGAAACGGTCAAGGGTTATTTTTTAAAATTATATCTGCCATCAGGGGATAGTGGTCGCTGAGTGAAGAGAATGCTTCCTGTGATAAAATTGAAAGATTCTTTATTTTAATATATCCCTTTATAAAAATATGGTCATTAAGAGTATTTTTGTAGCCGAGATTTTCACCGTTGTATTTGTTTTGTGCAATGTCTTCTGCGTCAGTATACAGAGAATTAAGAATTCCGTAGCTTCCGGCAAGTATAACGGATTTGTCGTATGAACCTCGTTTTTTTGTGTTGAAGTCGCCTATGATTATAACAGGAGAATTATATTGTGAATATAGCTTTTCTGTTATGCTGTAAAGTTCATTTACCTGACGCGTTTGCGTAAAGAAATTTTCTTCTTTTTTTGCTTCTGTAAGGTAACTGAGATGCGTGTTTACCACACAAAACACCTCGCCTGTAGTCTTGCTTTTAAAAAGAGCCCAGGCAACTCTGCGGGATTTAAAATTCACGGAATTTGAAAAAGCAATACTTCCGCTATCTATAAGCTCGACAGAATTTTTATTGTAAAGTATAGCTGTCATTTTTTGAGGGAAAGCAGTTGTGAGCGGTGAAGCAAATTCGTATGAATTTACATTTCTTTTGATTTCACCGTACCAATCGTTGCACATTTCCTGAAGGCCTATAACATCGGGAGCATAACCGTTAACTAAATCAAAGAAAATGTCTTTTCTTTCGTTTACAGAAGTTCCGCCCCATGAGCTGTAGTGTACCAATAAATTCAAGGTCATAATCCTTAAATTGTCGTCTTCTGGTTTTAAAAGTATATTATCGCTGATTATTTGCTCCGGTAGCTTGTTATCGTTATCATTTACATATATATTGTTTTTAACAAAAGGTTGATTATAAATGAGCGGGGAAACTAAAAAGCAGATTAAAGATATAAAAAATGTGATTATCAAGTGTCTGTATTTTTTCATAATATTATTATACCATAACAAAAGAAAAACATTCAGGTTTTCACCTGAATGTTTTAATTAGTTTTTAAGCTTGGCAGTTTGTCGTTGAGCCATAACAAGATTATGGTAAATACCTTTTTCTTTCATCAGCTCTTCGTGTGAGCCACATTCAGCAATGTGCCCCTTTTCAATAACAACAAGCCTGTCAGCATTTCTGAGAGTTGCAAGCCTGTGTGCTATTGCAATAGTTGTTCGTCCTTTTGTAAGTCTTTGTAAGGCTTCCTGTATTTTTATTTCTGTTTCGGGGTCAAGGGAGCTTGTGGCTTCATCAAGTATAAGGATTTTCGGGTTTTTCAGAATAGCTCTCGCAATACTTATACGTTGCCTTTCACCGCCCGAAAGTGTATGACCGTTTTCGCCGATAGTGGTGTTATATCCGTCAGGCAGCTTAATTATAAATTCGTGGGCATTAGCAGCTTTCGCGGCAGCAATTATTTC
>JAFVWD010000254.1 GCA_017501865.1 Clostridia bacterium
CTTACCGGAGCGCAAGCAGCGTGTGCAAGCATATACTCTGCGGGGAGAGCCATTAACTACTGCTTTAACTCTTTTAACATTTGGTTTCCATGTTCTGTTTGAACGTCTGTGTGAGTGAGAAACCTTAATGCCGAAAGCAACGTCTTTACCGCAAAATTCGCATTTTGCCATTGAGCTGCACCTCCTTCTAAAAATTTTGGATAATTTAGCCTTGCAGACAAGGCAACGCAAGTATAATAACATCTTTGTTCTCTGATTGCAAGAGTTTTTTTAAGTATTTTCATATTTTTTGCATTTTAGCACAAGAAAAGAAGTTATTTCTTCAAATATTTTTCCAAAATTGCTTGATTTTTTCAGAGTTATCATATATAATAGCTTCATCAAGCGAACATTTGTGCGAAAGATAAAGATTATTATTACATAAATTTTGTTAAGGAGAACAGAAAAATGGCAGAAAAAACAGACAGCAAAAATAAAGCTCTTGAAATGGCGTTAGGCCAGATTGAAAAAAGCTTCGGTAAAGGTGCTATTATGCGTTTGGGTGAAAACGCATCTATGAGTATAGAGGCTATTTCTACAGGCTCAATTTCACTTGACGTTGCAACCGGTATAGGCGGACTTCCGAGAGGCAGAATAATTGAGATTTACGGACCTGAAAGCTCAGGTAAAACAACTCTTGCACTTCACGTAGTGGCAGAGGCACAAAAATTAGGTGGCGATGCGGCATTTATTGATGCGGAGCACGCACTTGACCCTGTATATGCTTCTGCTTTAGGTGTAGACATTGACTCGCTTCTCGTTTCTCAACCTGATGACGGTGAGCAGGCATTAGAAATTACAGAATACCTTGCGCGTTCAGGTGCACTTAATGTTATTGTTGTTGACTCTGTTGCAGCACTTGTGCCTAAGGCAGAAATTGAGGGTGAAATGGGTGACTCTCACGTTGGTTTACATGCCCGTCTTATGTCACAGGCATTGAGAAAATTAACAGGTGCGGTTGCTAAATCAAATACTGTTATAATCTTCATTAATCAGCTTCGTGAAAAAGTAGGTGTTATGTACGGTAATCCTGAAGTTACTACAGGTGGTAGAGCACTTAAGTTCTATTCATCAATCCGTATAGATGTAAGAAGAGTTGAACAGCTTAAGGGTGCAGGTAATGAATTTATAGGTTCACGCACAAGAGCAAAAATTGTTAAAAACAAGGTATCTCCTCCGTTTAAAGAGGCGGAATTTGATATTATGTACGGTCAGGGTATTTCTAAAGATGGTGAAATTCTCGACCTTGCAGTTAAAATGGAAATAATAAGAAAGAGCGGTGCATGGTTCTACTATGGCGAGGAAAGACTCGGTCAGGGTAGAGATAACGTTAAGGAATACATTCGTCAGACACCGGAATTTGCTAACGAAATTGAAGTTCAGGTTCGTGAAAAATTGAAAGAAATGATGTCTGCAAAAAATCCTATTGCCCGTTCAGCAGCACCACAGCCGGCAAGTGAACCGGTAACTAAAGATAAGGCAAGAGCAAAAATTGATATTGCTGTTGATGACTGATACGTATGATAATAAAATCAAAAGCCGGTAACGGCAACAAGGTTCATATTTATATTAATGATGAGTACGTTCTTACTGTTTATGATGACTATTGGCATCAAAACGGTTTTAAAGACGGCGAAAAAATTACAGAAGAAGAGCTTGCTTCCTTGAAAGAGGAGGCAGGCTTTCGCCTTGCTTACGAAAAGGGTCTTGACCTTCTTACAAGGCGTTCGTACTCAAAAAAAGAGCTTTTTATGAAGCTGAAGCTGAAATACAGCGAGTCTTCCGCAGAACGTGCTATAGAAAAGCTTTCGTATTACGGATATCTGAATGATGAGCAGTTTGCAAAATATTACGCCAATTATCTGTTTGAAACAAAAAAGTACGACATAAAGCGCATTTCTATGGAGCTCAGAAGCAAGGGAATAGAGCGGGAAATTTCAGATAATGTGCTCAAAACTCTTGACAACGAGCCAATTCAGCGTATTATAGTAATGTTAAATGCAAAATTTCAAAACGGTTTTAAGGATGAGAAAACGAAAAGACGTTTTATAAGTAAATTACAAAGAATGGGTTATTCTTACCGTGACATAAAAGCAGCTTTTTCTGAATATGAAATTGAAATAGATATTGCTGAGGATGAATAGTCCCGTTTACATCAGAGGTGAATAAAATGGCAAAAAAAGTCGGAATGATAAGTCTCGGTTGTCCGAAGAATCAGGTGGATGCGGAGATAATGCTTAAAAAGCTGGTAGATGCAGGTTATATACTCGTCGATGAGGCTGAAAAGGCAGATGTAGTTATTGTCAATACCTGTGCATTTATTGAGGATTCAAAAAAAGAATCAATCGACAGCATTTTAGAGATGGTTGACTACAAGGAAGACGGATATTTAAAGAGAGTTGTTGTAACCGGTTGTCTTGCACAACGTTATGCAGAAGAAGTATTTTCCGAAATTCCTGAGGTTGATGCAGTAGTAGGAATCGGCGCTAATGATGATATTGTTGCGGCTTGTGATGCTGTTTTGGAGGGTGAGGAGTTTTCTTCGTTCCCTGATAAAGAAAATATGCCGCTTGAGGGCGGAAGAATTCTTACAACTCCTGAGTATTATGCTTATTTAAGAATTGCCGACGGTTGCTCAAACTGTTGTTCTTATTGCGCTATTCCGTCAATAAGAGGTAAATTCAGAAGCCGTAAAATGGAGGATGTTTTAGAAGAGGCTAACGCACTTTGTGAAAAGGGTGTTAAGGAATTAATTATCGTAGCACAGGATACAACACGTTATGGTGAAGACCTTTACGGCAAATTAAAATTACCTGAGCTTTTAGATGAGCTTAATAAAATAGAAAAGCTTCAGTGGATAAGACTTCTTTACTGCTATCCTGAAAGAATTACAGATGAATTGATTGAGTCAATAAATCGTAATGATAAGGTTTGTCACTATATTGATATGCCAATGCAACACGTAAGTAAAAAAGTATTGCAGGCTATGAACAGACCGGGCGACAGAACGAGTCTTACAGCTTTAATTAACAAATTAAGAGAAAAAGTAAGTGATGTTGTAATAAGAACAACATTTATAACAGGCTTCCCCGGTGAAACTGATGAGGATTTTACTGAGCTTTCAGAATTTGTAAATGAAATGAAGCTTGACAGAGTAGGTTGCTTTGCTTACTCAAGAGAGGAAAACACACCTGCATACGATTTCCCTGAGCAGATAGAAAAAGAGGTGGCTCTTGACAGAGCTGATGTTATAATGGAGCAACAGTTCAGGGTAAATGAGGAAAAGCTGGAACAATTAATGGGTAAAACTTTTGATGTAATTGTTGACGGTTATGATTCATACACAGACAGCTATTACGGCAGAACATATATGGATGCTCCTGAAATTGATAACAATATAGTTTTCACTTCAGGCTATGAAATTGAAGTTGGTGAAATTGTTCCTGTTGAAATTTTTGACAAGGATGAATATTCACTTATAGGAGAAGCAGTATGAAGATGAATATACCAAATCAATTAACAATTGTGAGAATTGTGCTTACCCCTGTATTTCTCGGATTGTTTTTAGCACCCGTTCCGCATCACTATTTAATAGGCTTAATAGTTTTTGCAGTCGGTGCAATTACAGATTTTCTTGATGGTAAAATAGCAAGAAAAAATAATATAGTTACAGTTTTCGGGCAATTGGCAGACCCTGTTGCAGACAAAATCCTTACAACTGCGGCACTACTTGCATTTATGCAATTTGGCCTTTGCAATATCTGGATAATTATGATAGTATTGTTAAGAGAATTTACTATTACGTCATTCAGACTTGTAGCAACTGCCCAGGGTGTTGTTATACCTGCGAATTTTTATGGTAAATTAAAAACCGTTTCTCAGATGGTTTTCTCAATTTTAATTATGATTATGGCGGAGCTTTGCGACAGTAATATTTTACCTGACAGCTTCCCGTTGCAGATTGTTTCAAATGCACTTTTGTGGATTACAGCGGTTCTCTGTGTAATTTCAGGTGTTATTTATGTTAAGCAGTCAATTAAAATTATAGATTTTTCAAAATAAGAATTACTCTATTCTGCCTTGGAGGGTAAAATGAAACTTTATAACTCACTTTCTCACGCAAAAGAAGATTTTTTTACAAATGAGCCCGGTAAGGTGAATATGTACACCTGTGGTCCTACGGTGTATCACTTTGCACATATAGGTAATCTTCGAAGCTATATTATGGAAGATGTTTTAGAAAAATATCTTCGTTTTTCAGGTTACGATGTTAAACGCGTAATGAATATTACCGATGTCGGTCACCTTTCATCTGATGCCGATACAGGTGAGGATAAAATGGTAAAGGGCGCAAAAAGAGAAAATAAATCTGTTATGGATATAGCAAGGTTTTATACAGATGCTTTTTTTGCTGACTGCGATAAGCTCAATATTAAAAAGCCCGATGTAGTTGAGCCTGCAACAAATTGTATAGATGAATTTATTACTATGGTTTCAGGTCTTTTGGAAAAAGGCTTTGCATATATTGCGGGCGGTAATGTTTATTTTGACACTTCAAAATTAGATGAATATTATGTTTTCAATAAGCACGACAGTGAAGAGCTTATGGTTGGTGTTCGTGACGGTGTTGAAGAAGATAATAATAAACGCAACAAAAACGATTTTGTACTCTGGTTTACAAAATCAAAGTTTGAAGAACAGGCACTCAAATGGGATTCTCCGTGGGGTGTGGGTTACCCCGGCTGGCACATAGAGTGCTCTGCAATAAGCTTAAAGCATCTGGGTGAACGTCTTGATATTCACTGCGGTGGTATAGATAATGCATTTCCCCATCACACAAATGAAATTGCACAGAGCGAAGCTTATATAGGTCACAAATGGTGCAACTTCTGGTTCCATGTACTTCACCTTAATACCAACAGCGGTAAAATGAGTAAATCAACGGGTGAGTTTTTAACTGTATCATTACTTGAGGAAAAGGGCTATAATCCTCTGGCTTACAGATTTTTCTGTCTTCAGTCACATTACAGAAAATCTCTTGTATTCAGCTATGAAAATCTTGATAATGCTCAGGGTGCGTTTGATAAGCTTATAGCAAAAATTGCTTCTTTAAATGGCAATGATGCGGATTCTATAGATGAAAATGCAGTAAAAGCATTAACTGAAGAATTTAAAAATGCACTTGATAATGACATAAATACTTCTCTTGGTATAACCGTTCTTTACAATGTACTGAAGTACAAAACAAATGATAAGACAAAATTACACCTTCTCAATGAGTTCGATAAGGTTTTATCTCTGAGCCTTTTAGATGAGGCAAAGAAATTGAATGAAAATAAAAAAGAAGAGGCTGCAGCCGGCGCAGATTCAGAGTTTGGTAAATATGTTGAAGAGCAGTTAGCGCTTCGTGCAGAAGCGAAAAAGGCTAAGAATTGGGCAGAGGCTGACAGAATTCGTGATGAATTAACTGCAAAGGGTGTAAAAATTCTTGACACACCTGAGGGAAGCAAGTGGAGCCTTTAAAATTTATTAACGGAGAAAAATAATATTATGACAAGTAAACAACGAGCTCAGTTAAGAGCGGAAGCAAATGGTTTAGATCCGATTTTTCAAATCGGTAAAGAAGGGGTTACAGATGCTGTAATCGCTCAGATTGAAGATACCTTTAACACACGTGAGCTTTTTAAGGTTAAGGTTCACCTGGAATCTTCACCTGAGACACCTAAAGAAATCGCAGTAAAAATTGCAGAAGCAACAAAGTGCGATGTTGTTCAGGTTGTTGGCGGTACAATAGTTCTTTTCAGAATAAATCTTTTGTTAAGACAAAGAGCGGCTGAAAAGAAAAAAAGAGCCAAGGAAAAGGCTGAAAAAGAAGCTGTTAAAAGAAGAACCGAACGCAAAAAGAGAAAATACGGTGTACAATAAATAAAAAATCGACTCCATCGGATAATTTCCGATGGAGTCATTGTTTTGTATTAAGTTATGCCTGAAAGCTGATTTTTTTTAAGTTTTTAGTGTTCAGCTTTTAAAAATCAACAGCTTGATTTATTTTAACCTCTTTTTACACAATCAACACAGGTTTTGTCAGTAAGCATTATTTCAAGCTGTAATTCTCCCTTGCCTTCATCAAGGTAGTGCATATTTTCATCTGTAGCTCTTGCGACAAAGCCCTCACCGCTTATAACAAAATAGCCCGTCATTGCAGTGTCCTTGCCGTCAATTTTTACATTTATGGAAATATTGTCGGTGTTATCCTTCCAGGTGCCTTTATGAGTTCCCTGATAAATAGCTGAACCATCAGCTTTCAATTCTATTACAAGCATTTCTTCGGTAGTGTCAGCATTGTACCATTTGCCCAGGTACTCGCTGTCATCGTAAATCTGAGAAACAGGAACAGTTTCAGAAGTGGTTTCATCAGTGTTTTGTTAGCTGAATTTGAGCAGGAACCAACAACTGAGCAGATATATGCTGCTAACGGCGATATAGCTGATGAAATCACAATAGAGGATTTCCAGGCAATAGTAAACAGAGCGTTGGCATCATAAATAATACGAAGCAATTATTTTGTAATAATACTTGCAAAATGAAACAAACTATGCTATAATCAACGCGTACGAATACAAACAAGGAGTGAGAGCAGGGAGGCCTGCTCTCACATTTATTTAGGGAGGTGTTGTTTATGGCTAAAAACACAGTTTCACTTGTTTGGGATTTAGCAAAGCCGTTTGCGGATGAATTAGGTCTTATACTCTGGGATGTTTGCTTCGAAAAAGAGGGTGCAAACTATTACCTGAGAATAATAATTGACAAAGAAGACGGTGTTGGCATCGATGATTGCGTTAATATGAGTCACGCACTTGACAAGCCGCTTGACGAAGCCGATTTAATTGACCGTCAATACAATTTGCAAGTGTCTTCTCCCGGTATTGAAAGAAAATTGACAAGAGATTTTCATTTTGATTATGCTATGGGCGAAAAGGTTATTTTAAGATTGATTCGTCCTTGTGACGGAAGGCGTGAATTCAACGGAATTCTCACAGGGTACGATAAGGGCGCGGTTACAATTTTACTTCCTGATGAAATTGAAATGACCGCTGAGAAAAAAGAAATCGCTTTTGTAAAATTAGACGACTTCGAAATGTAAAATTCAGTAAAAAACCGAAAGGATTGATTAGAAAAATGGCACCAAGAAAAAAACCAAATCAGAACAAAGAATTCTTTGAATCAATTCTTATGCTTTAAAATGAAAAGGTTA
>JAFVWD010000255.1 GCA_017501865.1 Clostridia bacterium
ACAACAGCGGTTTTGTCAGGGTGCTCTTTTACTTTCTCTTCAAAAAGCTCGTGGACGCATTTGTCCTTTAGGTAGTCTGCTTTTGTGTCGTTAAATTCAAAAAGAAGCTTGTTCTTTTCCTTTTCAGATAAAATATTTAACTCATAAAGCTTTTTGTTTTCATTTTCTATTCCGTCAAAAAGCAGATTTAAAATATGACTGTGAAGTCTTTCGATTTCATTTTCAGTAAATTTTTCAGTTAAATAGTCATAATGAATTTTAAAAATACCTTCATTGTCACGGTCGTCAATATGAATCTGTAGGCTCTCACTCTGAGAACCGCAATGGTACCACTCAGTTTCAAAGCTTTCGCCTTCAACTGTTGCGTTCTGGTAGCTGAGCATAACATCATAAAGCTTTTCCTGAAAATCAAATTCTTGTCTTAATGCTTTAAGCACATCACCATAATTAAACTTCTGGTGACGGAACACTGAAAAAACTGTTTTTTCTATGCTTTCAAGGTTTTCTTTAAAACTCTTTTCATTTTCAAGTTCAATTAACAATGGTACTGTATTTATAAACATACCCATTGTATTTTTTTCTTTTACATTACTTCTGTTAAGAACGGCTGTGCCTATGTAAAATTTTTCTGTGTTGAGCTTTGTTCTGTTTATGTATGATGACAATGCATTAAGAAATAATAAAAATTCAGAAGTGTTATTGCTTCCGGCAAAATTTCTTATGATTTCTGCACCTTCATTTTCTATTACAAAGGTTTTTCTTTCAGCCTCAAGTGAGCTTGTCTGCTTTTCATTTAAAAAAGTGGCTTCATCACATTTTTTAAATTGTTCTATGAAAAATTCCTTGTCCTTTGAAAAACGCTTGCTTTTAGAATAAGCCGTTTCCGATTCTGCATAATCACTGTAAGAATAAGTTGTAATTTCTTCTCCTTGCATTAATTTATTGAACTGTGTACCCATAAGTGACAAAATCCACGCATCAGAAATTATGTGGTGAAGTCTCGCAAAAAGACCGTATTTTTCTGGTAAAATTATAATTTTAATATCACAAAGAGAGCCTGTTAAATTTAACGCCTCTTTTGCCTTTGCTTCAGCAAATGCTTTAAACTCTGTTTCATTGTCAAAATTTAAAACTTCAATTTTCTGCTCGGTAAAGTCAAGTACTGTTTGCTGTGTTTCTCCGTTATATTCTGTTATTTTAGTGCGCAAGGCATCATTTGCTCTGAAAAGCTCATTTACTGCTTTTTTTACCTTTGATAAATCAGGAGTACCTTCAAAAAGCATACTGCCTGCTACTACAGAAATAGCACCGCCATGGAATTTTTCCATTTCATATATAAGCTTCTGCGGTTTTGTCAAGTTCATAAAAAGCACCAACTTTTACAATAAATTAAAGTAAATTTGAAATTATTATAATAACTTTATGACTATTTGTCAATAAATGACAAATAGTACATTTATTCCGCGGGAGTCATTAATTATACTTAAATTATACTTACGTATTGAAATGAGGTGTTTTTAATGAAAACGGATTATTTCAAGAATATAATTAAGGCATACAGAATAAGCAATAATTATACTAAAGAACGTTTTGCAGAATTGCTTGATGTTGACCCGAGCTACATCAGTAAAATTGAAAGCGGAGACAGAATGCCGAGTGTGGAAATGCTTATAAAAATATCGAACAAAACCAACATTTCTTTAGATGAAATGTTCTGTACAAAAACCTCTTCGGGTGCTGAGCTGAGAATGAATAAATACCTGGAAAAAATAAATTGCCTTAGCCCATCTGAGAGACAGTTTGTATTTGAAATGCTCGACAAAATGCTTGAACATTTAAGTGAAGAAAAATAACAGAAGCAGTAAAGAAGGTAAAACTGCTTCTGTTGTTTTTTATTTTGAATCTGCTTTTTCTATTGTTACACCTTTATAATAATGCTCCAAAATTTCTTTATAGGTGCTGCCCTGACGAGCCATATAGTCCGCTCCGTACTGACTCATTCCGACTCCGTGACCGTAACCGCTCACTTTAAAGGTAACCTCGTTTTCGGTTGCAGAAATTTTAAATGCGGAGCTTCTTAATGAAAATGCATTTCTTATTTCTTCACCTGTTAATTCCTTTTCAGCTATTTTAATTTTTAAAACAGTTCCTGCTTTAGAGGTTTTTGCTTTTCCTATTATATCTTCAGGGTTTGTTTTTGTGCTTACCGCAACACCGAGATCCTTCATTATTGAAATAAACTGTGACTTTGTGAAGGTGGCAGTTGATGAATAAGCAGGGGAGAGTGTGTCACCGCTGCTTCTTACACTCACAAGGTACGGTACCTTACCGCCCCACACATTTTCTGCACTTTCCGTAGTGCCTGTACATATTGCGGAAAATGCCGCTACACAGTATTGGCCGTCGTACGTCAAATATTCACCCAGTACTTCATTTACAACTGTTTCAAGCTTTGACTCATATTTTTCATAGTCGTCACCCCATTTTTCTTTCCGCTCCTCCTTACTTATGTACCCTTGGTGAACTGCGGTGTCGTTGCTTATATCTGCTCCGTTTATGTCATCCTTGTTCCCTGAATTTTTAAGCCTCAGCCCGTTTGTGTAACAGGCTACCGCCTGTGCCTTGAGTGCTTCCTCGTGGTACATAAGCGGCATTTCTGCCGCAACACTTCCGCAAATATATTCGAACTCGCTTATAGTTACATTTTCCTGACTGTTACTCAGAAAAACCGTTATAACGTCATCGGATGTGTTTTCACTGTTAGAGTTATCTTCTTTTACCGCTTCATCAGCCGATTTTGTTACAGCTTTTTCGGGGGGAGCGGCGGCTTCTTCTGAAAAGCTGAAAACCGTCAGAGGTGTTATTATTAGCGAAATGAATATAAAAACTATTGAAATAAGATAATTTTTCATAATATTTTTATTACTCTCCTTGCGTATTTTTTATTGACTTTTTTTTTATTATGTTATAAAATAATATGAATTTTTTTTTCATTTAAGTTGGCGACGGCTGCCAACTGTTGATTGGAGTGAACATTTTGCCGACATACATTTCACCTATTCCGAATGAGGAGCTTGTTGAGTTTTGTGATGAAATTAAAAAGAAAAGCGCTATTTCTTCGGAATACTTTGAAAAATTTGATGTTAAAAGAGGCCTCAGAAATCGCGATGGCAGCGGTGTTATGGCGGGCCTTAGTAAAATATGCTCGGTTGAAGGCTACTATATTAAAGACGGTGAA
>JAFVWD010000256.1 GCA_017501865.1 Clostridia bacterium
CCACACCTAAGTCATAAAGGAACTTGTGCCAGAAACGTGAGTAAATCAAGTGACGTGTAACGTGCTCCATACCGCCGTTGTACCAGTCTACCTGTCCCCAATATTTTAATTTATCTTCACTTGCAAGAGCCTCGTTGTTATCAGGGTCAATATATCTCAGGAAATACCATGAGGAGCCTGCCCATTGAGGCATTGTGTCAGTTTCTCTTTTTGCCTTGCCACCGCATTTCGGGCAGGTGCAGTTAACAAATTCTTCGATTTCTGCAAGAGGACTTTCACCGTCGGAACCCGGTTGGAAATTATCAATTTCAGGTAATCTTAACGGTAACTCGTTATAAGGAACAGGAACAATTCCGCATTTTTCACAGTGAACAATCGGAATAGGTTCACCCCAATATCTCTGACGGTTAAATGCCCAGTCCTTCATTTTGTACTGAACACCCTTTTTACCTATGCCTTTTTCCTCTAAGAATTCAAGCATTTTTGCAATTGAATCCTTTTTGTTTGTATAGCCGTTGAGGAAGTCGGAGTTAACCATATCTCCGTCACCGGTATAAGCAGCTTCTGATATGTCACCGCCTTTAATAACCTCAATAATGTCAATGCCGAATTTCTTCGCAAAATCGTAGTCACGTTCATCGTGTGCGGGAACAGCCATAATAGCGCCTGTACCGTAACCCATCATAACATAGTCAGATATGTAAATCGGTATTTCCTTACCGTTAACAGGGTTAATGGCTTTAAAGCCTTGTAAACGAACACCTGTCTTATCTTTAACAAGCTGGGTTCTTTCAAATTCTGTTTTCTTTGCACATTCTGCCCTGTAAGCGAGAACCTCGTCCATGTTACCGATTTTTTCTGCATATTTATCAATGAGCGGATGCTCAGGTGCCATTACCATAAATGTAACACCGAATAATGTGTCAGGACGTGTTGTGTAAATTTCAAGCTTTTCGTCAGTATCAGCAATAGAGAAGTTAACGAAAGCACCTGTAGATTTACCAATCCAGTTTACCTGCTGAAGCTTGATATTAGGAAGGTAGTCAACATTTTCAAGACCTTCGAGAAGCTTGTCAGCATACTCTGTAATTCTTAAATACCATACGTCCTTTGATTTCTGAACAATATCGCTGTGACAAATATCGCATTTACCGCCCTGAGAGTCCTCATTAGAAAGAACAACCTTACAGGAAGGGCAGTAGTTAACAAGAGTTTTATCACGGAATACAAGACCTTTTTCAAACATTTTCAAAAAGATCCATTGAGTCCATTTGTAGTAATTCTCCTGAGTTGTATCAACAACTCTGTTCCAGTCAAAAGAAAATCCGACTCTTTTTAACTGGCTTGAGAATTTCTCAATGTTCATATCTGTAACTTTTCTTGGGTGAATACCTGTTTTAATAGCATAGTTTTCAGTAGGGAGACCGTAAGCATCAAAGCCTATAGGGAATAAAACATTGTAGCCCTGCATACGTCTTTTTCTTGAAACAACCTCAAGACCTGAATATGCTTTGATGTGGCCGACGTGCATACCTGCACCACTTGGATACGGGAACTCTACAAGAGCATAGAATTTAGGCTTTTCACTACCGTCTTCTGCGTGAAAAACACCTGCTTCTTCCCATTTTTTCTGCCATTTTTGTTCAACAGCGGAAAAATCATACTTCATTTTAATCATTTCCTTTCTTCTTATCAAACCAAATCAGTTTAAAAACTGAGAAATGTCAACTTAATTTATGCCTAAGTCAGCTAAATCTACCTTAGCGGCATCGTCCCAGAGCCTTTCAAGGTTATAGTACTGTCTTGAATCCTCGAGGAAAATGTGAACAACTACACCACCGTACTGCATAAGCACCCAACCGGTAGCCCTGCCCTCTATATGGTCAGGACGAATATTTTCCTGCTCGAGCTGATATTCAACCTCATCTGCAAGAGCTTTTACGTGTGTATTTGAATTTGCGGTTGCAATAACAAAGTAGTCAGCAACAATTGTAACTTCTTCTGTTTTTATAACCTCAATATCTCTTGCAAGCTTATCATCAAGAGCCTTTACGATTTTTTTAGTAAGTTCTAAGCTCATATAAGTTTTTCCCCTTTTTCAGATTTCATATTAACAAGCGCTGAATTGTAAGCGCCCAGAGTATCAGGATGTACCAGACGTTCTTTTTTTATTAAATCCGTTATAGTAAAGCTTAAGCCTTCTACAATTGCTTCATCGAGTGAACGGTAAGCCTTCTCACGCATAATCTCTACACCGTCATAGTCGCGTTCCTTGCCTATAAAATCGGCAATAAAAACAACCTTTTCAAGAAGAGTCATATTACTTCTGCCGGTGGTGTGGTAACGTATTGCTTCAAGAATTTCTTTGTCGGTACAGCCAAGTTCCTTTTCTGCAAAGACAGTACCGCATATTGCGTGGAAAAGCTTTGGTGCAGCAAGTTCATATTCTGAAAGAACCACTTTGTTTTCAAGTAAATAAGATAATTGATCCTTAGGGTCCAGGTTTTTGCAGGAGTCATGGAGAATTCCTGCGGTGTAGGCTTTATCAGGATCGGCACCGTGTTTTACAGCAAGCTCTTTAGCACAGTCTGCAACATTCAGCGAATGAATAAAACGCTTTTCTGTGAGTCTGCCTCTGATGATTTCAATGCATTCTGAATCGGTTTTCATAAATAAAGCCCCCTTTTCTTGATGTATTTTATAACATCATAAGTAAGATATTTACTTGTGTCCAACCTGTTTTTTAACATTGTTCTTAAAAGAGTTGAGCTGACCTCAAGCGGCTTCTCGTGTGAAATTATGTAGTCACCTTCATTTAAGCCGAGCGAGGTTATGGCATATGCCTTCATTTTACTGATGTGAGAAAGATCCTCAGTTCTTGTCGCAGTTACAATGGTGCAAAGCGAAAGAATTTCTTTGTATTTGTACCAGTTTTTAAGCGACAGGAACATATCGTCGCCCATAAATAAAAACAAGTTATCGTCAGGGTAGTATTTTTTAACATCCTTAAGGGTATCTACTGTATAGCTTTTGCCCTCACGATTAATTTCTATAGCAGAAATCTCAAAAATAGGTGAAGTAAACGTATGGCGGCACATAGCAAGCCTGTCAGTACCTTCAGCAACGGTGCCGTCTTTAAAGGGTGAGGAGTAGGCAGGAATAATTATTACCTTGTCTGCATTACATTCTTTTGCTAAGTTTTCTGCTAAAATAGCATGACCCTTGTGTGGCGGGTCGAACGAACCACCGTAAATAGCTATATTTCCCATAATTCACCTGAAAGAGTTTATTAAATAATTTTATATAAAATACAAATTATTGTCAATATAATACAATAGATTATTTTTTGATTTTAGATAATTTAATTTCAATTTCGCCTGAAAAATCGTCTTTTTTGAAATATCTGAATGCTTCAAGGCATTTTTCACAATGGAGAATAAAGTTGTTATTTATTTCTCCGTCATAATCTTTTAATGAAAGATATGCAGACTGCAAGCATCTTTCCAGCATTTCTTCATCATTTGTTTTTTCGAAGAGATGTGACAAATTACAGAAGGTAAGTGCTATTTCGGAGTCATTACCCTTGTAAAGTGAGAGTATGTTCAGCGCTTTTCTGAAATATCTTAAGGCCTCATCGTAATTTTCTGTGTCATATAAAGCCAAAGCATAGTTGTTATAAAATCCTGCGAAACGGTAGTCGTTTTCAGGAATTGTGTTTATATATGCTTCAAAGGCTCTTTCGAAAAGTGGGAGTGAATCAGCAGTTCTGCCGAAGAAATTCAGAGTTGTAGCACAGTTCAAATACATATTTGCACCCAGAACCGAGGCTTTGAGTTCAAATTTTTCAAGAAGCTCTAAAATTTCATTTATTGCAGAAACAGCCTTTGCCTGTTCCTTTGTTCTTCTGTGGTAAGAAACGAGCTCATTGTGTAAAGTCAGCTCAGTAAAAGAATCTTTCTGCTCCTTAGCTTCCTTTATACCGTTTTCTAAAAAATCTCCCGCTTCCTTAACGAGATTTTTATTTAAAAGCTCATCATATTTATTTAAAAATTCAGCAATATCTCTTTTTGGTTCCATTATTAAAACTCCGTTTCCGTAATTCTTTCAACTTCAATTGTTCTGGTTTCTATATTGTCAGGGTTGTTTTCATCGAGGATAATTAATCTGCCGCCGCGCTCTTTTCCGTATGTAAAGTAACCGCAGCCAATTGTCTGGTAAAGGCTTATTCCGTCAACCTTTATGTGGAAATCGTTAACGTGGTCGTGTCCGAAAAAGGCAGCTTTTATGTCGCCTACTTTTTTCCAGCTTTCAAGCTGTTCGGTATGGTCAAAATCCATACAAGGCGGACAAGGGAATTCTCTGAGTCTGCCTGAAATACGTTTATCACCGAGAGAATAATACTTACCATCATGTTCAACTATATTTTCACCCGGGCCAGCCTCTTCTTTAAGAGCAAGAACTTCCTGTTGCACAGGAATATGCTGGAAAAGAATTGCGGGAACAGGGGTTCCTCCGTTTTCAGCCTTTAATTCTGCACTTCTTTTCTCGTACCAGGCAATCTGGTCCTCGTGGACATATGCATATCCGAAGTCACCGTCAGCAGTATTCATATAATCATTTGAGTCCATAAGCCATATTGAAAATGCATTTCTGCTTCCGTCAGAGCTTTTAATTGTAAGGTTGCAGTTACCGCAGCCAAAAACATTTTCATCATTAAGAGATGAGCGGCAATTATGGTAATCGCTGTACATAATCATCTGAATATCGGTGTAAAAGCCTACTTCACCGTCGTGGTTACCGAAAACCAAAGCTAACGGAATATTTCTTCTTTTAATCGGCTCAACAATTTTTGTTATTGTTTTATGAATTAAATCATAGTTAAATTCTTCCCAGTAGCCACTTACATTATCGCCACCGAAAACAACTAAATCCGGCTTAGCCTCTTCTATACATTTTTCGATGACATTCATGGTTTCCTTGTCTTTATTGTCAGGAATTTCACGGTTGTCATCGTCATCCATTTCAGGCATAACCTCGTGAATGTCTGTAAGATGCAAAATGCGGAATTTTCCGTCTTCTGAAAATTTCAGAGGCTCGTTATCTTCTCTGAAAAATTTGTCTGTTTTCCATTTGTTCGGTTTACCCATTGCCATAATTTATCACCTGTATCTGTTTAATAAAAAATAATGTTAAAATGCCCAGTTGCCGTTTTTAAAAATGGGGTATGCTTTACCGTTTTTGTAGCCTGTAACAGTAAGGTCATCCGCACCTATCATAAAATCAACGTGAATCATACTGTCATTTACACCCAATGCCTGACATTCTTCAAGTGTTTTATTCTGAAAATCATCAACAGTATCACAGAAGCCACGACCTAAAGCAACGTGACAGCTTGCATTTTCGTCAAAAAGTGTGTTGTAAAAAAGTATTCCGGTGTTTGCTATAGGACTATCCTGCGGAATAAGTGCCAACTCACCAAGGTAGGGTGCACCTTCATCCATAGAAAGCATTTTATCAAGCAAATCCTTATTTTCTTTTGCTTCCCAAGAAACTGCTTTTCCGTCCTTGAAGGTGATTCTGAAATCCTCAATTAACTGTCCCTGGTAAGAAAGAGGCTTTGTTGAAACGAGTGTACCCTCGGCAAAACCTTTTTTCGGTGAAGTAAATACCTCCTGTGTAGGTAAATTCGGGTTAAAGAAATTGCCTGAAAGTGTTTCTTCACCGCCGCCGCACCAATGCCCCTCGGGGATTAAATCAGCTCTGAAATCTGTACCGTTGGAGCTTTTATATTCAAGGTAATCAAATTTCTTTTCGTTAAGCCATTTTGTGCGTTCCTTTAAGTTTTTGTTGTGCTTATCCCATTCAGCAACGGGGTCATTGTCCTTTGTGACATAAACTGTTTCTAAAATTGCATCCCAGAGCTTGTTGTAAGCATTTCTTTTTGTTTCACCCGGAAAAACCTTTTTTGCCCAGGCATAAGAAGGAACTGCGGCAATAGTCCACTGGTCCTTGTTTTCGAGAGCATCGCTGTATTTTTTTGTTACTTTATATCTTGCCATAGCAGATTTCTGCATTTTCTCTCTGTTAACACCCTTTAGTCCGTCAGGGTCTTCACTTTCAATGTAAATTCTGCAAGGAATTTCTTCAACCATAAGCTTTAATTTTTCTTCCTTCCACAAAGGAACCTCTGAAAGTGATTTTAAGCTTCTGTATTTATAGTCAGTTTTTGTTATTGGTTGATATGTCCAGTCAATATCAACTCTTGAAGCACCTAATTTATAGCACTCAGTAACGAGTATATTTACAAATTCAAATTGGTCAGCCTCTGCAATGATGCGTACAGGCTGGCCCTTTTTTATATTTGCACCGACTCTTGCTATAAGGTGTGCATATTTTCTCATAATTGTCTTAGTCATAATAAACCTCTTATTGTTAAAGTGTATTTATATTATTCTACCACAAATATTCTTTATTTACAATTAGAGTAGTAAAAATAAAAGAAAAAATTTACAAAGTTGTCATATCCATTGAAGTTATAAAAAAAGTGGTATATAATATGTAATGTCGAATAAAGTCGTATTTTGAAAACTAAATCGAAAATGTGTAAAGAAAAGAGCGAAAGTAATGGAATCCAAGAAGAAAAAGCAGATAATTAATTTTTTAGTTGTTCTCGGAGTTTTATTTGCAGTAACAAGTATTTTTGCATTTGCAAATTATAACGAAAACACAACTCATTATACAATGAATTCCGATAAGGCATCGTGTACTTTGAAGAGTTATGATGCAGGTGCTTCGGGTAAAGTGGAAATTCCTGCAACATATGAAGGCTTTACGGTAAATACTATAGAAGCAAAAGCATTTCTTAAATGCAAGGGTGTTACAGATGTTGTTGTACCTGCAGGTGTAAAAGTAATCGGAGAAAAGGCACTTGGCTTCGTAGAAAACGAAGAAGGTGAAATTGTAAAAAAAGATGGCTTTGTTATATGGGGCAGAGCAAATTCAGCAGCACAGAAATACGCAGAAGAAAATGACATTGAGTTTAAGGTTTTTCTTAAAAAGCCTGTGCTTGTTTCCGTAAAAAATGCTGTGGGCGGTGTTACAGTTAATTGGAGAGCAGTTGAAAATGCCCAAAACTACAATATATACAGAAAAACAAAAAAAGAAGATTGGAAAAAGATTGCTACAGTCAAGGGTGAAAAAGCAAAAACTTATTTAGATAAAACCGCAAAAAATAATGTTGTTTATACATATACCGTAGTAGCAGTTTACGGCTCGCAGGCCAGTGAATATGACAAAGCAGGGTTGACTTTAAAATATATAGCAACACCAAAAGTAACTTTGAAAAATGCCAAAACAGGTGTAACAGTCAGTTGGTCAAAAAACAGCGCTGCAACTAATTATAAGATTTACAAAAAGACAGGCAATGCAGAAAAGTGGACAAAGATTAAAACTGTGAAAAACAACGTTTTCTCTTATGTAGATAAAACTGCGGTAAGCGGTGAAAAGGCTTATTATTGCGTTATAGCGGCTGTTAACGATTTGAACAGCAGTTATGAAACAAACAGAGTAAATATCTTCTTGAATGAGCCGGCTGTTTCGCAGGCAAAAAATTCATATGGCGGAATAAAGGTTTATTGGAGCAAGGTAAGAGGTGCTCAGAAATACAGAATTTACCGCAGAATAAACCGTGGCAAATGGGAAACGGTTGCAGATGTTTCAAAATCAGCTTCAACATTTACTGATAAGAAGGTAACTGCAGGTGCACACTACATTTACACAGTAAAAGCAGTTTACGGCAGCTATCTGAGCAGTCACAGCAAGGGTGCGGGAGCTATTTGTGTACAGGCGCCTCAATTATCAGGTGTAACAGCAGTTAAAAACGGATTGAAGATTTCGTGGAAAAAGCCTAAGGCTGCGGAATACTATACAATTTACCGAAAAAATGCCAACGGCACATGGTCAAGAATAGGAAAAACCAAGGACAATAAAACTCTGTCGTTTGTTGATACTACCGTATCATCAGGTGATACAAGAGTTTATACTGTAATCGCTTGGTATAAAAATACAAACAGCTCGTATAATGCAAACGGTGTTTCAGGAACATATATTTCTTCACCGAAGCTCAACTCAGTAAGATGCTTTAAGAGTAAAAAAATAGTTGTTGAATGGACAGCTATGAACAATATAAAAACTTATGTAGTTTATAAAAAGGAGCTTGGCGGTAAATATCAGATTGTTGCAAAATTAAACTCAAATGTATTAAGCTTTACCGATACAAAATTAAGCGTGGGTAAAGAGTATGCATATGCAATAAAGGCAATTACCAACAGCGGAGTTCTCAGCGGATGCTCCAATGTAAAAACTGTACGTGTATTGGATTTGTCAAAGCCGATGGTTGCATTGACTTATGATGATGGTCCGTCTTCAGGACCGACAACAAGAATTTTAAATATGCTTGAAAAATATAATTCGAGAGCAACCTTCTTTGTTGTTGGTTCAAGAATTGACAGCTATGAGCAACAGCTTAAAAGAGCATATAAGCTCAAATGTGAAATAGCAAACCATACTTACAACCATAAAACATTAACTTCACTTTCTGCTGACGGAGTCAGAAGTGAGCTTTCAAGCACCGACAGAAAGATTTTGGCAGTTACGGGACAAAATCCTGTTCTTATGCGTCCTCCGGGAGGTTCTTATAATAACAATACCGTCAGAAGCAATACTGCTTACCCGATTATAATGTGGTCTGTAG
>JAFVWD010000257.1 GCA_017501865.1 Clostridia bacterium
ATAAAATACCTCCTGTGAGTTATATAGATAAAAAAATTATGTTTTAGCACTCTTGTGTTTTGAGTGCTAAAAGTATAATAATACCTTTAGCAAAAAAAATCAATAGTTTTTGAAAACTTTTTGTTTCTTTTCCTAAAATTTACAATTAAGTAACATTATTTATTATGATTTGTTTGCCGTAAATAATACCATTACAAAAGAAAAAGGGAAAATACTTCTTTACGAAGCATCTCCCTTACGATGGCTTTCTTTTTATATTTCTGAAAGGATTTCAGATGCTATTTTTTCGTTTTCCGATACACTTTCTGAGCTGTATGCATATTCAGAAACATCGTTTACAAACACATTCACGTTAAGCTTTATTTTAATTTTACCTTTCAAATCGAGAAGAAACACTATAGATTTTTTCTCTTTTGTAAGCTCCACCCTATAGCCGTTAAGCTGTGGTATGAATTTATATGACGAAACAGTACTGTCTGATTCTGCAAACTCTCTTATACGTTTGAGAAAATCGAGCATTAAAACCGCTTTTTCATAATCATATTTTTTTATCGGCAAATCACTCATTCTATTTCAACTTCCCAATAAATTATAGTCTTTCTCTCGTGAGTATATGTAATATAAAGTGTTTTTCCCTCTGCATATATTGCAGGGTAGCTGAACTCATAATCACCCTTAATATCTTCAAGCTTAAAGAACTCCTCAAATGTATTGCCCCCATCAAAAGAACGCATTAATACAAGCGGAGCTCTGTTACCCCAATTTGCCCCTACAGGGTTCATACAAAGAACCACAGTCTCATCCTCAAGCTTAACCAAATCGATTCCGCTGTTCGGGTTCGGGTAAGGTGTTTCCACAGGCTTGCTCCAGGTCATACCAAAATCGTTGCTGTCGCTTTTATAAATTCTTCCGGCATCTGACCTTATGAGCATATGAACTCCGTTTTTATCTTCCCACAGTGTAGGCTGAATCATTTTTACTGATTTGCCGTTTTTTCTGACACCGGGAACAAATTTTGAGTGCTTGTATGTTCTGCCGTCATCTTCGGAAATATCGGTAAAGCATTTCCATGCCGAATGCTTCGGCTCTTTAGATGACGGTGCTAAAACGGTTCCGTTTGAAAGACGAATCTGCTTGTTTTTAACGGGTCCTCTTGCTCCGTCCTTTTCACCCGGCACTAATTCTTCGGGCTTCATAAATGATTTTCCTCCATCATATGAAACACAATAATATGTGCGCCACGATGAAATAGGCTTACCGTATTTAAAATAAAGGCATATTGCGTTATCATCTCTCAGGTAAAGAACGGGATTCCAATGCGGCAGCTCTTCGCCCTCAACACTTATTGAGTACGGCTCTGCCCATTCTCCGTTTTCCTTTACAGATACCCATATTTTTACATCATTATTGCCTTCCTTAGTTCCTCCGAACCAGGCTGCAACAATTGTTTCGCCAACAGGTAAAACTGTTGATGCGTGACAATTCTCAGTTACCTTGTCAACAGGAAAAATTTCTTCTCTTAAGCTTCTTACTACTTTAGTCTTCATTGCTTTTTCTTCGCCCCATATCTTTATTTGGTCTTATTTTTTCTCCGTTTTCATCAAATTCTCTTGCCTCTGCTTTTCTTCTCATCTCATAAGCCTGCTCATAATAAGCAAAATCATCGTATGCGGAGTTTTCCTTATCCTCATCCATATAATCAAAAGCATTCCAACCCTTATCCTGCTTTTTCTCATCATCGTAGCCTATATCCATTATTATAGGCTCCATCTTCGGAAGCTTTTTTACAGGTTCTTGCTTTTCAATTATATACATCTGTTCACCGTAAATATCTGCCGTATTTTCAACAAACGACGGGAAGCCCGGTTCTTTTGAAAGCTTTTTGTATATAGGCAAATTCAAAAGCCAGCGTACATAACCCGGAATTTTTATAACCGTAAACAAAAACAGTACAATAGGTGTTACAAAGCTTGCCGGTATCAACGCAGAAAAATATATAGTCAACACAATCGGAAAGCCTATTACCTTGTCTAGCTTTACCAGGTTAGTTCCCAATATGTATGTCGCAAGAAATACATATAGCAAAAGACCCGGTACGGAAGGTGTTGTCCACATATACACCATTATACACGCAGCAAAAAGAAAAATCCATACAATCTCATTTTTGAACAGATTTTCTTTCATTTCGTTCCAATACCTCATAACCATACGGTTATCTTCTTTTTTTGCTCCCTTAATCTCATTATGCGGTATAATTAAAACTATATCTCCTAATTTAACACCGTATTTATATTTCTTTGTTCCCGCAGTATGCTTTACTTCCTTCGACTCATAATAAGGCCCTTTGAAAATATCCTGCTCGTGAGTTTTCAGCTCCTCATAGCGAAGTGTATTCATTCTTTCCACTTCTTCGTCCGTAACATCCTCCTGCTCATTGAACGGATTAAACGAAGCTTCTACTCTTTTTTCTGCTACTGTTTTCTTATCCTTATCTTTTATATACATTTTGTCCGCATACATATCTGCTGTACTGAAAACAAAGTTCGGGAAGCCTTTTCTTTTTGACAAGGGGATGTAAACACTCTTGTAATTAAACAGTGCCCTGTATGAATACCACGAAGCAATTAACCCCGGTATAAATACCGTAATCATAAAAAATGTTCTTATAGTCATATCAACATATTGCACGGGCAATACAGAAAAAACCACAAGCGAAATAAACGGTACGCAATAAACAACCCTGCTGCTTTTTGTAACAAAAAGACCCGCAATAATAAACAGTATTGCAACCATAAAATTAATTAAACATGCATCAGATTTCTCTTCATAAATGAAATTTGCTGCACTGAATACCGATGTTGCCGACGCAACAAAAGAAAATATTCTTATTTTACGATTGTTTTCTCGCCAAGCTGACATCATTTCACGCACCTGACTTATTTTTGCCGCAGGCACGTAGGCAATCTCCATATTCAGATTAATTCTCTCCGATAAATTCATTTCTTCATCTCCCTGTTAAAAATCAATAGCCGCTCCCTTTTTCGCTTTTTGCTATTGAAACAATTCTTGAAGTACCAAGCCTTTCAGCTCCGAGCTTTAAAAAATCCTCTGCATCTGAAAGAGAAGCAATTCCGCCTGCTGCTTTCATTTTTACATTTTCTCCTATATTTTCACTGAAAAGCTTTATATCCTCTTTAGTTGCTCCGTTTGTTGAAAATCCGGTAGATGTTTTTATAAAATCTGCTCCCGCAGCGGTAACCGCTTTACACATTGCCTTCTTTTCCTCATCTGTTAAAAGGCAGGTTTCTATTATGACCTTAAGAATTTTATTGCCGCAGGCTGCTTTTATTGCTTTAATTTCTTCTTCTATTAAATCAAACCTCTTCTCCTTAGCCCAGCCTATATTTATTACCATATCTATTTCATCAGCACCGTTTTTTATTGCATCCTCAGTCACAAAAACCTTTACGGCAGTTGTGTTATAGCCGTTCGGGAAGCCTATAACCGTGCAAATCTGCATTTTATCTTTACAATATTCCTTACACTGCTTAACAAATGACGGCGGAACACATACACTTGCCGTAGAAAATTTTATAGCATCGTCACAAATAACCTTCATCTGCTCCCAGGTAGCTTCCTGCTTTAAGAGTGTGTGATCTACATACTTTAATATGTCTTTAATTTCCATAGAATTTTACCCCTTTTTGCTTTTCTGTTTAATATTGTAGCATTTTTATCCAAAAAGGTAAACACTATTCTTAAAATATCATATTATTTTATGATTGATTTAATCAATTTATTGTGGTAAAATTCAATATGTATTTTTATGTTTTCCAAAAATTGAAAAATTCAGGTGATTATTTTGAAAAATGTTCTTGTAATTTTCGGTGGCGCTTCAAGTGAATATGAGGTTTCACTCCGCTCTGCCGCTTCTGTATTAAGCAACATTGACCGTGAAAAATATAACG
>JAFVWD010000023.1 GCA_017501865.1 Clostridia bacterium
CTTCCCTAACGGACCGGGGTTTGTTCAAAAAGATGACACTAACACAGCCCCTGAAAACTTCTATGAAGGTACCACAGGTAAGTTCAACACTACACCCAATGCTAATGCTCAATGGTATTTAGGCTATGCTAACGCAAGTCTTGTTCCTGATGACGTAACAAATGGTGAGTATTATCTTGGTGGTTACATTTCAGGTGAAAATGCTTTCTCTAACGTTGTTGAAAATGTTATTGACGACATGAAGGTAAGATGTATAGCAGTTAAAGATGGTGTAACAGGTGAAACTGTTCTCTTCGGTACTATCGACTGTATCGGTATTACAAATGGTGATATCCGCGACATCCGTGCTTTACTTGCTGATTTTGCTGCTCAGAATAACATCGTTTCGATTAACATTGCTTCTACACACTGCCACAGCTGTATTGATACTGAGGGTCTTTGGACAAATAACCTTGTTAAGCTTCTTACAAACGGTATTAACAGTGGTACACAAAACGGCAATGAATTACAGCAAGGTACAAACCCTGAATACATGATTTTCCTTAAGGATAAAGTTGCAAATGCATTAAAAGCTGCTTACAACGATATGAAACCGGGTACTCTTACCTTTGCTCAGAAAGATATTGGTGCTGAATATTTCAACAATAAAAACAGACCAAGCTCTGACACTATTATGTCTGAACTTAACAGATTTGTTTTCACTCCTGACGATGCAAGCGCTCGTCCTACTATGATGATTAACATTGCTGCTCACCCTGATGTTACAGGTCTCCCTACAGGTTCAAACTCAGGTAGAGAAATCAGCGGTGACTATGTTTACTATTGCGGTGAATTACTTGACAAAGCAGGCTATAACTTTATGTTCTTTAACGGTGCTATTGCAGGTATCTATATGAGCCGTTCAATTACTAACGACGGTGTTGATACTCCTGAGAGATACCACGAAGCTATGAGATACGGTCACGAAATTGCAAGACTTGCTTTAGCTTTGACTATGACTGAAGAAGAAATCGAAGCAAATCCGCTTATTAACTGTGCGGAAGAAGTTGCTGAGTACGGTTATGGTGTTGTGGGCGAAAAAGAATCACCTTACACACTCTGGTACAAAACATATTCTTATGTAAATGCTGTTGACCCTGAAACAAGTGAGGAATACAGACAAATTTCAGCTATTGACAGTTGGGTTCCCGTTACTGAAACAGTTGTCGACCCATTCCTTAACTTAGCAATCAAGAGAGTTGAGGTTCCTGTTTCTAACGACCTTATACAGGCAGTTGGTAAGCTTAATATGGCAAACTACGACGTTTTTGAAAGCAAAGATGTTAACGGCAAAAAGATTTACACAACATTTACTGAAATCGGTTACATTGAGTTTGGTAATCAGTTCAAAGCTGTTTTACTTCCGGGTGAAATCTGTCAGGACCTTATTGTTGGCGGTTCATCAGTTGAAATGGGTGTTACAGGCGAGCCATTCACACACAGCCTTGTTTGCGACATCTTCGGTAATGGTACTATGTGCTTCGGTCTTATGAACGATGCTATTGGTTACGTTGTTCCTGATAACGACTACACAATGGGCGACCCTGCTAACCACTACCACGAGCTTATTTCTCTCGGTCAATATGTAGCTTCAACTCTTATGGACGGACTTGTTGAGCTCGAAGAAGAAATCAGTAGCAGACAATAAAATAATCACTAAAAACACAACCGTTTAAAAAATGGTTGTGTTTTTTATTTTCTTATGCTACTATATCTTTACCAAAAAATTTTCGGAGTTGATTTTAATGTTAAAAGTAGGTCTTGTTGGTGTTGGCGGCATCAGCGGAGCACACATTCCTGCATGGGATGAAATAAAAGATGTTGAATTAGTTGCACTTTGTGACATTCGTCAGGAACGTTTAGATAATTACCCTGATAAACGTCATTATAACGATTTTAAAGAAATGCTCGAAAAAGAAGAGCTTGATATTTTAGATATCTGTCTTCCTACATATCTCCATGCAGATTATGCAGTTATGGCAATGGAAAAAGGCATTAATGTTATTTGTGAAAAGCCTATATCATTAAAAGAAGATGATGTAGAAAGAGTTTACTCTACCGCAAAAAAGAATAACGTTAAATTTATGATTGCTCAGGTTCTGAGATTCTGGCCTGAATACGAAGTTCTGAAAGAAATCTTCGACACTGAAAAATACGGTAAGCTTCTCTCAGGTACCATGACAAGACTCGGTTGCTACCCAAAATGGAGCTGGGATGGTTGGATGATGGACGAAAAAAGAAGCGGACTTACTCCTTTTGATTTACACATTCACGACCTTGACTTTATGGTTTATGCTTTCGGTGCACCTAAAAAGATAGCTCACCAATTCCGTTCAAAACGTCCTGACCAGGATTTTATAAGTGTAACTTATGACTTTGGCGATTTTTCTATTAATTCTGAAGCATCATGGTATGCTACCTCCTACCCCTTCACAGCTGAATTCCGTTTCCAATTTGAAAATGCTTTGGTTTCAAACGAAAATGGTAAGATGATGATTTATTTAAGAGACGGTAAAATAGATCTTTCAGCAGATGCTGAGGGCGATACAGGTGATATAAACTTACCAAAGAGCGATGCTTATGCAAATGAAATTAAATACTTCCTTGATTGCGTAATGAATAACAGGGAAGTTGAAAAGGTTAAAGACAACGAATTACTTACCGTTCTTAAAATTTTAAATAGTCTTTGAGTAATGAATTAAAAGAACTCGGATAGTTGAGATTACCTCTCAACCGTCCGAGTTTTTCTTAATATAGCTAAAAATCAGGGGGGATGTAAAAGCAACAACCTTTATATTAAATTACAAATAAAAAAACATCGAGTCTCTATTATTTTTTATTTCTGCCCATAATACGCATTTTTACCGTGCTTACGAAGATAGTGCTTATCTAACAAATTACGGTTTATTTTTGCTACATCAGGATTAATAAGAAGAGTATTAAAATTCATATTTGCAACCTCTTCTAAAACAACAGCATTATGTACTGCATTAAAAGCATCTGTTCCCCAGGAAAACGGCCCATGATTTTTTACAAGCACTCCCGGAATATCATCAGGGTCAATTCCCCTGTTTTTAAATGTTTCCACAATCACATTACCCGTTTCTGCTTCATATGCGCCTTTTATTTCCGCACCGGTCATTTCTCTTGTACAGGGAATCTCACCATAAAAATAATCAGAATGGGTTGTACCCAAAGGAACAATGCCTCGCCCTGCTTGTGCAAATGATGTAGCCATTCTTGAATGTGTGTGTACAATTCCGCCTATGTTTTCAAATGCTTTATAAAGCTCTAAATGAGTTGGTGTGTCACTTGAAGGGTTTTTATCGCCTTCTGCTACCTCACCGCTAAAAAGGTCTACAACTACCATATCTGACGGGGTAAGTTCATTGTACTCAACACCTGACGGCTTTATAACCACAAGATTTTTTTCTCTGTCTATAGCAGAAACATTACCCCAGGTAAATGTAACCAGATTATACTCAGGCAAAAGCATATTTGCCTTATACACTTGCTCTTTTAAATTTTCAAGCACTTTAAATCACCCTCACCTTGCTAACAAATCAAGCATTTTTAAATTCTGCTGTAAAGTTACCAAATCTGTTTTTTCATCAATAACCACGAGTTCTGTATCAGTAAACTTAGCAAACATTCTTATATCTTCTACTGTAAGACAAGTAGAAACAACTGCGTGGTGTGCTCCGCCTGCGTAAATCCATGCTGCAGCCCCTGTTTTAAAGTCAGGCTTTAATTTCCACATAAGCCTTGCTACAGGAAGCTTTGGCATAGGCTCAGGCTGCTTAACCAATGTTATTTCTGCACATATGAGTCTGAAGCGATTACCCATATCAACCAGAGAAACTGCTATTCCCTCACCCGAAATACCGTCAAAAACAAGTCTTGCCGGAGCTTCCTTTCCGCCTATAGAAAGCGGATGAACCTGAATTTTAGGTTTTGTTTCAGCGAACACGGGAGAAACCTCTAACATATGCGAAGCAAGCTCTAACTCCTCGCCGTTTGTCAAGTCGTAGGTATAATCTTCAGTAAAGCCCGTTGCACCACCTTTACCTTCTGCCATTTTTGAAAGCACAGCACCTAAAGCTGAGGTTTTATAATCTCCCTCCGGTCCGAAGCCGACACCGTTGTTCATAATATTCTGAACTGCAAGTCCCGGTAATTGCTTTAAGCCGTGTAAATCTTCAAAGGTATCTGTAAATGCACTAATACTCTCTTTTTTCAGGAATTTTTCAAGTCCGATCTCGTACCTTGCCTGCTCCTTTACGGAATCGAGGTTGTTGGTATCCATTGTATACAAATCCTTGTACTCGTTAAGCTTTTCTTC
>JAFVWD010000258.1 GCA_017501865.1 Clostridia bacterium
CACGAAATGCGTCCTACAGCTACTTTAAGCAAGCAGGGTATGATTGCAGCAATATCAATACTCGCACTTGCAGTTCTGGTTTGTGCCGCTGTCGGATTCAAATTCAGCGGTTACCTTGTTTCAAACTCTGACCAGCCTGAGCAGGAAACTCTTCAGCAGGCTCCTACAACACGTCCTGCAGAAACTCAGGAAACCACAACTGCTCCTGTTGAATCCACAACAAATCCGCTTGAAACATTTACCGAATTTGTTTCAACACCGGGTACAACTTCTATTTTTGACGTAACACCAACTACAACCTTCCCGACATATATACCACAGGTGCAGCAGCCTCAGCCTCAACCTCAACCTCAGCCTCAGACACAGCCTACAACTACTAAGCCTACAACTACTAAACCTACAACTACCAAACCTACTACAACTCAACCTAAAGAGGAAGAGCCTGTTATGACTGAAGCTCCTACGGAAGAAGATGTATGGCAAGGTGCTGACGCAGAGCTTTCATAAACTATAAATTTTATAAATATTTTAATAAGGGGTTTTAAAAATGGCAGTACTTATTACAGGCGGAGCCGGTTACATCGGCTCTCATGCAGCAGTAGAATTTTTAAATAATGACAGAGAAATTATCATTATAGATAACTTCTATAACAGCTGTCCTGAATCTTTAAACAGAATTAAGAAGATTACAGGAAAGGATTTTAAATTCTACGAGTGCGACATTAATGACAGAGAAACTTTAGAAAAAATCTTTTCTGAAAACGAAATTGATTCTGTTATTCACTTTGCAGGTCTTAAAGCTGTAGGTGAATCTTGCGAAAAACCGCTTTTATATTACTACAATAATATTTCCGGTACCGTAGCGCTTTGCGAGGTTATGGCAAAATACGGCTGCAAAACTATTGTTTTCAGTTCCTCTGCAACAGTTTACGGCGAAAACAATATTTCTCCGCTTAATGAGTCAATGCAGACAGGCGGAACAACAAATCCATATGGCACAACAAAATATTTCATAGAAAGAATTCTTATGGATTTAGCTAAGGCAGATTCTGAATGGTCTGTTTGTATTCTCCGTTATTTCAACCCGCTCGGTGCTCACGAAAGCGGTACTATAGGCGAAGCACCCAACGGTATTCCTAATAATCTTATGCCGTACATTACTCAGGTTGCTGTCGGAAAACGTCCTCACTTAAATGTTTTCGGTGATGATTATGACACTGTAGACGGCACAGGTGTGCGTGATTACATCCATGTTGTCGACCTTGCAAAGGGTCACCTGAAGGCATTGGATAAAGCTTATTCCTGTAAAGGTGTAAATGTTTATAATTTAGGCACAGGACGCGGTTACAGTGTTCTTGAATTGGTAAAAGCATTTGAAAAGGCTTCAGGTGTTACAATTCCTTACGTTATTCAAGCCCGTCGTCCGGGTGATATAGCAACCTGCTACTCAAACCCCGAAAAGGCAGAAAAAGAGCTTAATTGGAAAGCTGAAAAGGGAATTGACGAAATGTGTGCCGATTCTTACAGATGGCAACACCAGAACCCGAACGGATATGAGGATTGATTAACGTGGATTTCGTACCTTTTAATTCAAGAGATACAAGACATAAATCTATATTCGGTAGCACAGCCGCAGGTGAAAGCTTGCGGTTTTCTGTTCTTATGCCCCGCTCCTTTCAATGCAGTAAGGTAACCCTTGTTGTTCACGATGATTTTAACAATTACTCTTACCACGATTTATACTGGTGCGGTATGGACGGAAATGACAAAGAATGGTGGGGTACAGATTACACCTTTTGTGATGCCGGACTTTATTTTTATCATTTTAATTATGAAACTCCGTTTGGTACAAATCATATATATTTACATTCTGCAGGAGCAGGTGTTTTTTCCTCAGAAGGCAAGGAATGGCAACAAACGGTTTATTCTCCCACCCTTTCTACACCCGATTGGGTCAAGGGAGGTATTATGTATCAGATTTTCCCTGACAGATTTAATTTTTCAGGGGAGTTAAAACCGGATGCTCCCTCTGACAGAGTTCTTCACAATGACATTACAGATATCCCTGTCTGGAAACCAAATGAAGAAGGGAAAATATTAAACAACGACTATTATTGCGGTGACTTAAAGGGTATAAAAGAGAAGCTCCCTTATATTGCCTATATGGGAGTAACCATCCTTTATCTGAACCCTGTTTTCGAAGCACATTCCAATCATCGCTACAACACAGCAGATTATATGAAAATAGACCCTCTTCTGGGCAACGAGGAGGATTTTAAAGCACTTTGTAAAGAAGCTGACAAATACGGAATAAAGGTTATTCTTGACGGAGTTTTCAGTCACACCGGCTCTGACAGTATTTACTTTAACCGTGAAAAGCGCTATGACTCCACAGGTGCATTTAATTCTCAGGAGTCTCAATACTATCCGTGGTATTCATTTAATTCTGACGGCACCTACAAAAGCTGGTGGGGAATAGATACTCTCCCTGAGACAAATGAAGAGAATGAAGCTTTTATTGAATTTATAACAGGTGAAAATGGTGTTCTTAAAAAATGGCTTGAGCTTGGTGCATCCGGTTACAGACTTGATGTCGCCGACGAATTACCTGACAAGTTTTTAGATGCACTTTTCAAATCTGTCAAAGCACATAATAAAGATAACTTTATTATTGGTGAGGTCTGGGAGGATGCTTCAAATAAATTCAGCCACGGCGGAAGAAGACGCTATTTATTAGGCAACCAGTTAGACAGTGTAATGAATTACCCTTTCGCAAATGCCATACTTGATTTTATGCGTTACGGAATTGCTGAGAATTTTATGGAAACTGTTGTCACAATATGCGAAAACTACCCTAAGACAATTCTTGATTCATTAATGAATCACATAGGCACTCACGACACAGCAAGAATTCTCACAAGGCTTGTTAATTATGAAATAGAACACAAGCCACGCGAAATCCAGGCAAGCTTCAGATTAAGCGAAAGCGAGCTGAAATCAGCAAAAACTCTCTTGAAAACTGCTACTGTTTTGCAGTACACCCTCCCCGGATTCCCTTCACTTTATTATGGTGATGAAGCCGGCTTACAGGGTGGCAGCGACCCATTTAACAGAGCTTTTTACCCCTGGGGAAAGGAAGACAAATCACTTATTAGTTGGTACAAAAAATTAGGTGAAATACGACACTCGCTCCCATGCCTTAAGGAGGGTGTATTTAAACCATACTCTGCTATGCTTTCTTGTGTTGCATATACAAGAGAGTCAGAAGAACAAAAAATATTCGTAATTGCCAATAAAAACAATCACGAAATAATCTATAATCTTCCCCCTGAATTTAAAAATACTGTTGAGCTTATTGCAGAAGGACCTGTTTCAGACTCTGTACGGGTTCCCGCATTTGGTGCAGTCATTCTTTTGAAGGATTTTTAAAATCAGGAGAAATATATAATGAAAAAATCATTTAACAACTTCTTTTTAAATTACAATTATCGTTACACATTGTTCTTTCCTTTTTTATATGTCCTGATAATACTTATTTTTCGCGCCGACACTGAATACACATTAAGAAATGAAGGCGTTCTTTACTTAGTTTATCAGGCAAATTTTCTCAGTATTGCGGCAGGATGCCTATTGATTTTAAACTTTATTATTTTTGATTTTTACAGAAGAAAAATCACACGTGATAATGACTCTTTTAAATTTTTTAATCTGAAAGAAAATGCTTTTGCACGAAAGCTTACTGTAAATTTCATAATAACTACAACATCCTTCTTTCTGATAGCCTTCATTTTTATTTCCTTAGCAAATTACTCTAAATATGAAGCAGATGATAAATCTTTAAAAATGTTCAATCTTTTTTCTGAAGATGTTACTCTTTGTAATTACGATGAAGTTACTGAGGTTAATGTGTATCTTGAAATGGAAAGCAGAGGCCGTCATAATAGCGGTTATGCTACAGTAATTGAGCTGAAAACTGAAAAAGATACATATAAATTATCCTCCTCCGGCTTCCAGGATGACTATTTATTGATCAAGAGGTTTTTATCCTGCTTTGAGTCGGAAATAATTAAAGTTGATAATACTTTCTCAGATGAAACAGAAGAATGGAAATTTTACGGATACCCTGAAAACCCTGAAATATTTGAGGAAATATATAAACCAGCCTCTTTTGTCACAAACCGAAAACCATAAACCAACAAGCTGAGCAAGCACAAGCCTCTCAGCTTGTTTTTATTTATATGAATACAAGGTATGTCAAGTGATATTTTTGCAACATAAATATTTAGCATTTTCAAATAAAAAGTAAGGGTTCTGCAAGTGAATTTTACTGAACAAGTCCAGTAAAAACGGACAATAGAAAAAAGAGACCTCCTATGGTAGAATTAAAGAAACTACCATAGGAGGAGTTTTTATGTCAGGAAAACGACAAAACATAAAACAATACGAAAAAGAAATATTTGAATTAAAAG
>JAFVWD010000259.1 GCA_017501865.1 Clostridia bacterium
CCGAAAAGACGGTACATATTTTGAAGGCTCATACAGAAATATAGAAAAAAGCTGGGAAGAACAGAGAGCATATATTGATAAAGCGGTAAATTCTCTCAATACTTCTCACAAGCAGGAAGCAACCGCAGAGCTTAGTAAATTAAGACCTGTAAAAAAACAAGAGCTTTCAGGCGAGAAATATGATAATACTTCTGTCAGTTTTGGCGATTGGGTATTTAAATTGAACGAGTTCGGCGGAATACAATATTTATCCTTGAGCGGTAATGAAATAATAAAAGAAAATAATGAGCCTGTTATGGAATACCGTGCATATTCAAAGGGTAATTATGATTGGTGGCATACCCATTATTCACGCGATTTGAAGGAAACGAAAAAATGGGTTTACGGTGACTTCGGAAGACCCTTGCTTAAATATGTTGAGGGAAAATATAAAAAGGGTAGATTTTTTTATAAGAAAGAGAAGTCTGTTTTACTGAAAAATGAAAATGAATTAAGAATTCTTGTTAATTTAAAATGTGAAAAAGCTTTGTGTGAAGAGCAGGGTGCACCCCGTGATGTGCAGATAACATACACTCTGAATTCAGAAAACATTAAAATAGATGTCTTCTGGTACAATAAAGATGCTAACCGACTTACAGAAGCTTTATTTATGCATTTGTATCCCTCTGCAAAAGAATTGCTACTCGAAAAATCAGGGGAGTTTATCAATCCTTTTGATGTAGTTGCAAACGGCTCAAGAAATCTGCATATAACACGGAGAGCTTTATTTAATAAAGAAGACCTTGCATTTGAATTTGTAAATCTGACTGCTCCGCTGATATCTGTCGGTTGGGGGAAGATTTTGGAATTCGACAACAGGATTCCTGATTTGGAAAAGGGTGTGTCTTATGTGCTTTATAACAATGTATGGGGTACAAATTTCCCTCTTTGGTATGAAGAAAACGCGCATTTTGAATTTATTATAAAAAAGAGTACTGCTAAAGGAAGTGAAGAAAATGAATTATCGTAAAGATAAATCAGGCAATGATTTGTCGTTGTTAGGCTTCGGCTGTATGCGCTTTCAGAAGAAGCTCGGCAGAATCAATATGGAGCTTTGCGAAAAGCAGATTATGAATGCATTTAATAATGGGGTTAATTATTTTGATACGGCTTTTATTTACCCGGGTAGCGAGAGTGCTATAGGCGAGGTATTTGAGAAAAATAATATCCGTGACAAGGTTTACATTGCAACAAAATTACCTCCGCAGTTAATGGTTAATACTGATGTTCTGGAAAAGCTTTTTCGCGAGCAGTTAAAAAGACTCAGGACGGATTATATCGACTTCTACCTTATGCATATGATGAGCGATATAAAGGTGTGGGAACGACTTAAAGGTATCGGTATCGAAAAATGGATCGAACAGAAGAAGGCAAGCGGAGAAATACGTAATATAGGATTTTCATTTCACGGTAACACAGAAAAATTCTGTGAGATTGTTGATGCTTACCCATGGGATATGTGCCTGATTCGATATAATTATATGGATGAGCACAGTCAGGCGGGTCGTAAGGGCTTGAAATATGCTTATGAAAAAGGTGTTCCTGTTATGATTATGGAACCGCTCCGTGGTGGTAAATTAGTAAATAATTTGCCCGATGAAGCAAAAAAGATTTTCAGTAGTTATTCAGTTCAGCATACACCTGCACAATGGGCTTTTAAGTGGCTTTTCAGTCAGAAAGAGGTTACAACAGTTCTTTCGGGTATGAATTCTGAGGAGATGGTAGCAGATAACATAAATACGGCATCTGTAACAAAAATCGGTGAAGTTACTGAATCAGATGAGGAAATGCTCAGAAGTGTCGTAAGAGCTATAAACCATAAAATGAAGGTTGGTTGCACAGGATGCGGTTACTGTATGCCGTGTCCGCAAAATATAAATATCAGCGGTGCTTTTTCAGCATATAACACTCATTTTTCGGGTAATAAATTTTTGGGCTTCAAGGAATATTTAAGAGCGACTGCTTTCCAGGGTAGCGCTACAGCCTCTGAGTGTATTAATTGCGGAAAATGCGAAACACATTGTCCTCAGGGTATTGAAATAAGAAATGAGCTGAAGGGTGCAGCAGCGGCTCTTGAAACACCAATGTACAAAGCTGCAAATAATGTTATAAAAAAATTCAGTGGTAAAAAATAAAAAACGGTTGTACAGGTTATTGCCCTGTACAACCGTTTTTATGCTAAAACAATGCTTTGAATTCTTTTGAGTTTTTAAATTCATCACTTAAGGGATATCTTTCATTTAAAAGGAATTCTAAATGTTCTTTTGCAACCCAATTACTGCCTTGTGAGTGTTTGTCAAATTCCTTGCCGTTGAGCAGCTGCGATTTCAAAACAGTTTTCCTGTCGAGTAAGTCAAATTCTTTTGCCAAAGAAGCCGCCTTTTTAAAGTACTCTAATGCTTTGTCTGTTTCACCCTTCAAAAAGTGTAATCTGCCTAAATGACCGGTATTGAAAATTATAATTCTCCATGCCTCACCGTAATTTTTGTCATCGTAAATCGTATTAATAAGGCTGTTGCACTTGTTTACAATATCAATTTTGTACTCAACTGAGTATTTGCTGTTGTAAAAACAAAGATGTGCTATACTCTGACAAAGTAAATTAAGCGAGGTTTCTATTGCAGCGGCACATGAATTAAAGTATTCAGGATGATTTTCTGAGTAGAGAAATGAACGAAGTATTTCTTGAGAATCCTTCATTCTCGGCATTTCGTCCAGAAGCTTTTCGCAATCTTCAAAAGTAATACCGCTGTTTCCTGCTTCAGCAAGTTTTTGGTAATATTCTGCGAGGTGCCTTTTTGCAGAAACACGAATTTTGTCATTACTACAGTTTTCTTGTATATTCTCATAAATCGCAGTGACCTTACTCATTACATCCAAAGGCTCGCTGAAATGTATAAGATGTGTCATATATCTCAGAATTACTCTGTAGTCATTGGGGTAATTTTTCTTCAGCTCAATTATAATGCTTTCGCGTGCTTTACCATCTGTTAAGTTGTCAAATGCTTCTAATTGTTTTATAAGCTTTTCTTCATTTTCTGCCTTACTTACACCAAGTAAATCATCAACTGAAACCTTGAAAAATAATGCAATTTCAGGGAGTGTTGAAATATCGGGGTAGGTGTCACCGCGTTCCCATTTACTTATGGTCTGAAAAGATACGTTGAGAAATTCAGCTAATTTTTCTTGTGTTAATTTTTTATTAATTCTAGCTTGTTTTAATCTTTCACCAATAATATTATAATTTAAGGACATGTTCAAACACCTCTTTTTTCTTTGAATATAGCATTTACATACTTAGTTTTTACAGA
>JAFVWD010000260.1 GCA_017501865.1 Clostridia bacterium
CCGAGGTGTTCTCTATGACCAGTTCGATAACAAGGCAGAAATAGATATTGAAGCTACCCGTGAATGGTTATCCCAAACCAAAGATGTGTCAGCATGGGAAGATGAACAGATAAAGACTGCAAATACCGGAACAAATGTATTTGTCAAGGCTAATATTCAGATACAGGATGCAATTGAAGATTTGCATTTTGGAATCTATATAGAGTAAGGGGTGAGAGAAAATGGCAGTAAAACCTACAGCACCGAGAGTTATGAATGGTAAATGGGGAATGGTTTATCTTGATGGTGAACCCGTCTATGAAACAGATTCATATGAAGCAAAGGTTAAAATAGAACGTGAGGATGTTGACTTTGTTATGCAGATGGCAAAGGACTCTAAAATGACAGGTTTAACCGGTGAATGGACGATGAAGGTTAAGAAGGTATTTTCAAGAGGAGCACAGCTTTTATCAGAAAAAATAAAGCACGGACAAGACGTGCGTATTCAGATTATCTCAAAAATTGACGACCCTGATGCGTACGGAAGTGAAAGGCTTGTAATTGAGAATGCATGGTTTAATGAACTTACCCTACAGAAATTTGAAAATGCAAAAATGATAGACGAGGAGTATAGCGGTGGATTTACCGACTATTATTTTCCTGATTTAGTGGAGGTACGATAATAATGAATAAAAATACAAAAATTACTCTGCAGGAGCTTATCCGCAGAAAAGAACAGATGCTTGAAAGCAAAAGAAAACCAAAGACAGCAAGCTTGTACATAAAATCTTTAGGTGGAACAATCACCATTGAAAGCCCGACAGCGGCTTTAGCTCGTGATGCACAGGAGATGGAGAATGGGGATGCATATATGGTGTATTCCTGTGTAACAGAACCATGTCTTAAGTCAAAAGAATTACAGACAGAGTTTGAGTGTATTGACCCTATGGAGATTGTTGATAAGATATTCGAGCCGGGCGAGATTCCGCAGATTGCAATGGAGTGTTTAAGGCTTGCAGGTTATGTTGATGGTGTAAAGGTAGTAGATGATATAAAAAACTCATAAGAAGTGACGGAGAACTTTCTATGCTCTGTCACTTTTTAAATAGGGGAATAACACCGGAACACGTTATAAATCTACCATTAACCGAAAAAATCTTCTATAAATCCTGTTATGAGATTTATATGGAAGATGAGTATGAAAAGTATAAGGCTCTGATTGGCGGTGACAACTGATGGCTAAACGAAACATTGGTGCAACTCTGTCGATTAAAGATGGTAATTTCACTACCGGTATAAGGAATGCAATCACCGGAACAAAGAACCTTAAAACACACACAACAAATGCTACCGGAAGCTTAAAGAAAATGAGCAATCAGAATAAGCTTACCGGAGCATCTCTTACAAGCCTTGCTAAGAAAGTAACCGGGGTTGTTGCGGCTTATGCAGGGTTTTCTAAGATTATAGATTTTTCTAAGCAATGTATATCAGCTTGCGAAACTCAGGTAAAAGCCGAGGCTCGTCTTGAACAGCTGATGATGAATGTCAAAGGTACAACTCTTGCAAATGTTGATGCAATGAAAAGGTATGCAGGTGAGTTGCAGGGGATAACTACGGTAGGTGATGAAGCAACAATTCAGGGCGCATCTCAGCTTGCAACATTCCAATTACAAAGCGATACCATAAAAACGTTATTACCACCTTTGCAGGACTTGGCTGTTTCACAGTACGGTGTTTCTGTTTCGGGAGACCAGATGCAGCAGATGGCAAACCTTATGGGTAAGGTTATGACAGGAAATGTGGGTGCGTTAACCCGATATGGTGTAACTTTGGACGATACACAAAAGAAGATACTTGCAAACGGAACTGAGAGTGAGCGAGCTGCAATGCTTGTTGAGGTCTTAGGACAGAACTTTGGCGGTCTTGCAGAAGCAATGGCAAATACCCCGGAAGGTAAGATTATTCAGGTGAAAAATGCATGGGGTGATATGCAGGAAGTTATCGGAAGTAAACTGTATCCTGTTTTAACTTCTGCATTTGGCTATGTAGCGAGCGTAATGCCTACTGTTCAGAATGCGGTAGTCTCCGGCATAGATGCTGTATCAGTTCCGCTTGTATGGATAAAGGATAATGTCCTGCCTCCGCTTGTCACGGCATTTCAATCAGTATGGAATATCGGAGTATCGGCATTTAATAACATAAAGACAGCGGTTGAAGCAAACTCCGGTAAGTTCTCAGGAATACTTGTTATTCTTGGTGGTGTAAAGAATGCTTTGTTTGCAGCATTTGAGTTTTGTAAGCCGGCACTTAACTGGATAAAAGACACAGGTCTTCCTTTGGTAGTAAATGCTCTTGCAGGAGTAGTTGCAGGCGCAACTGCAGTGTATAACTTCATTGCAAATAACTGGAACCTGATAGCACCAATCATTGCAGGTATTGCCGGAGCGATTATCGTTTATCAGACTGCTGTGGCTGCGGTTAATATTGTTCAGGGTGCGTGGGCGGCAATACAAGGTGTTTGTACTGCGGCACAGTGGGCGTTAAATGTAGCACTGAATGCAAACCCTATCGGAATTATCATAGTAGCCATAGGTGCTTTGATTGCGATTGGTGTGGCAATGTGGATGAACTGGGATTCTATCTGTGCATGGTGCAAGCAAGCATTCCAATCCGTGGCTGATTTCTTTGTAAATATCGGCACTTCTATAGGTTCGTTTTTTTCGAATTTATGGTCCGGAATTTGTAATACGGCTATGTCAATTTGGTCTAATATAACCGGGTTTCTGTCAAATGCGTGGAATTCTATTTATACGGGGGCGACCTCAATTTTTCAAAGTATAGGTTCGGCAATATCAAATGTTTGGACCGGAATTGTCGGTGCTGTGAAGGGTGCGATAAACAGTATTATTTCAGCCATTA
>JAFVWD010000261.1 GCA_017501865.1 Clostridia bacterium
CATTGAAAAAGCTGAACAGACTTTAAATGATAAGAAAGCAGAACAATTAGAAAAGAAATTGCGTGAGAATAAACTCGATTTAAATGATATGCTTATGCAATTTGAAGATATGAAAAAAATGGGACCAATGAAAGAGATTCTTTCAATGATTCCCGGTGTTGGTAATAAGCTTAAGGATACAGACGTTGATGATAAGCAGGTTGATTATACAATGGCAATTATACGTTCTATGACTATGAAAGAACGTGAAAATCCGGATATAATCAATCCGTCAAGAAAAAGAAGAATTGCCGCAGGCTGCGGACTCAAGGTTGAAGATGTCAACCGTCTTCTTAATCAGTACCGTCAGATTCAGAAGGTTTACAAACAACTTAACGGCAACGGTTCAAAGAAAATGATGAAGCGTATGCAAAGAATGGGCGGAATGCAAGGTATGGGCGGAATGCCCGGAATGCCGAATTTCCCAATGTAAAATTTGTTTATAATAAGCGAAAGCTATTAATAAAATAATTAATAATTTTTAATTCGGAGGTAATTAAAATGTCAGTAAAAATTCGTCTTCGCCGTATGGGCGCAAAAAAAGCACCTTTCTATCGTGTAGTAGTAGCAGATTCTCGTTACCCACGTGACGGTAGATTCATTGAAGAAGTTGGTTATTATAACCCACTCACAGAGCCTGCAGAAGTTAAACTCGATGCAGAAAAAATCACAAAATGGATTGAGAATGGTGCTCAACCAACTGATACAGTTCGTGCACTTCTCAAAAAACAAAACATCATTAAATAATTAAAAGGTGATACCAATGAAAGATTTGCTCGCAACAGTCGTAAAGGGTCTTGTAGAGGCTCCCGATGCAGTCGAGGTTACCGTTGACGAACCCAACGAAGAGGGCATCGTTGTTTATCATCTTCACGTAGCGGCCGAAGATATGGGTCGTGTTATCGGCAAACAGGGCAGAATTGCAAAAGCAATCCGCACAGTTATGCGCGCAGCTGCTGTTCGCAAAGATGAGAAAATACAGGTAGATATCGATTAGTAAAAATTGGAACAGACGCAATAGTTGTGTCTGTTCTTAATTTATTAAGGAAAAATTATGATTAAAAATTATCTTGAAATAGGTCAGATAGTAAGCACTCACGGTATTCGCGGTGAAGTACGGGTTAACCCCTGGTGCAACGGACCTGAATTTATAAAAAAATTTAAAACTTTATATAAAGATGAAAATGGAACAGTAGCTTTCAGAGTGATTTCTTGTCGTCCCCACGGTAATGTTGCAATTACCAAGCTTGAAGGTGTAGATACGGTTGAAGCCGCACAAGCATTAAGAAACACAGTACTTTTCATTAAAAGGGAAGATGCACATCTGCCTGAAGGTGAATGGTTTATAAGCGAGCTTTTAGGCTGTAAGGTTATTGATGTTGATGATAAAGAAAAATGCTATGGTGAAATTACCGATGTAGCACAAACAGGTGCCAATGATGTGTGGTATGTAAAAACTCCTGACGGAGAAGAGGTTTTAATACCTGCCATTCCCGATGTTGTTGTTAAATGCGATGTAGGTGAAGAAAAGGTTTATATTCATGCATTAAGGGGGCTTTTCAGTGAGGATTGATATTTTAACACTCTTCCCCGAAATGTGTGAGGCAGTTATGGGGGAAAGTATAATAGGCAGAGCACGTAAAAAGGGTGCAGTTGAAATTAATTTTCATCAGATAAGAGAGTTTGCTGTCAATAAGCATAATCAGGTCGATGATACACCGTATGGCGGCGGAGAAGGTATGCTTATGATGCCTCAGCCTATTTACGATTGCTTTAATAAGGTTTGCAACGAAACACAAAAGAGGCCGCATTTTATTTATATGTCACCTGTAGGCAAAACACTCACTCAGGAAAGAGTCAAGGAATTGTCAGCTATGGATAATATAGCAATTCTTTGTGGCAGATATGAGGGTGTTGACCAACGGGTAATTGACGAAATTGTCGATGAAGAAATTTCTATAGGCGATTATGTTGTGACAGGCGGAGAATTGCCGGCAATGATTTTAGCCGATGCAGTTTCGAGAATGTTACCCGGGGTGCTTTCTGATGAGCAAGGCTTTATAGGTGAAAGTCATTACTCATCACTTCTTGAACATCCGCAATACACAAAACCTGCTGTGTGGCACGAAAGGGAAGTGCCTGAGGTACTTACTTCTGGTCATCACGGCAAAATTGAAGAGTGGAAACGTGAACAATCACTCGAGAGAACTTTTTTGAGAAGACCTGAACTTTTAGAAAAAGCTGAACTTAGTGAAAATGACAAAAAAATATTATCAAAAATTCGTGAAAACCATAGTATGAAGTAGGGTTTTGGTTGCATACTATTTATTGAAAATACTCTGTATTTCACGGTGAATTTGTGTTCAATAACTTGTTGAAGTTTGATATTAAAGAATGAAAATTGTAGTAAATTTGCACAAATCAAAAAGTTAAAAAAAGGTGCGGTTTAGTATTCCCTATGAATTATTGGAAAAACGGGGTTTTAGTTGCAAATTTTCGTTGACTTTGCGTAATTTAGTGATATAATAAACACAAGTTAAGAAAATTTAACTTATTTCTCGTGTACCCGTTTTTTTACACAAAATGTTGTGTAAAGAATTTGAGTGTACAACTAAATAACCGAAACTTTAAACAAGACAAAATATTAGAATTTAGGAGTAAATTGCTATGTTCGTTAAAGATGTTACAGTTCAAAATCAAGTAGGTCTTCACGCTCGTCCGGCTACATTTTTTATTCAGAAAGCAAATGAATTCAAGTCATCAATCTGGCTTGAGAAAGAAGAAAGAAGAGTAAATGCAAAAAGTCTTCTCGGTGTTCTTTCTCTCGGCATTATGGGCGGTACTGACATCCGCATTATTGCCGGTGGTGTTGATGAAGAACAGGCTGTTACTGCACTTGCAGCTTTAGTTGACAGCGGTTTCCAAGAATAATAATAGTTTGCTTACTTTAGCGCAGAACAAAGCCTCGAAGTTTATAACTTCGAGGCTTTTAGTCATTTTTTAGCTACTTGACGTACCCGTGTACGCCTACGACGGGGTAAATAAATTAGCTTCTGCATCCGAATTGAACTAATTATTCTTTCTAAAGTAGTTTTATGTAAGAGAACTTTAGTAACTCGATGTATCCGTGTAAGGCTTCAAGTATTTATTTTTACTTCTGTTGGAATTAATTGAAATGTGAACAAGTCCAGTAAAAACGGACAATAGAAAAAAGAGACCTCCTATGGTAGAATTAAAGAAACTACCATAGGAGGAGTTTTTATGTCAGGAAAACGACAAAACATAAAACAATACGAAAAAGAAATATTTGAATTAAAAG
>JAFVWD010000262.1 GCA_017501865.1 Clostridia bacterium
CTTCCTTCATCTTGTCGATAAGCTCTTCAAAATACTTCTTACCAACCTCCATAACAACGTCTGAGTACATCTGAATAAATCTTCTGTAACAGTCCCAAGCCCAACGAGCATTACCTGACTTTGCAGCCATAGCTTCAACAACATCTTCGTTAAGACCAAGGTTGAGGATTGTATCCATCATACCGGGCATTGATGCACGAGCACCTGAACGAACTGAAACGAGGAGTGGATTTTCTTTATCGCCGAATTTTTTACCAACGATACCTTCCATTTTATCGATGTATTCCATGATTTGAGCCTGGATATCATCGTTGATCTTTCTGCCGTCCTCATAATACTGAGTACAAGCCTCTGTTGAAATTGTAAAACCTTGAGGAACAGGAAGACCTATGTTAGTCATTTCTGCAAGGTTAGCACCTTTACCGCCGAGAAGTTCACGCATTGAAGCGTCGCCCTCGGAGAATAAATAAACGTACTTTTTGCTCATAGTTTACCTCCAAAAATAAATTATTAATATATTTGAGTAGCCGCTTTTTTTGTTTTTTCAAATCAAGCAACATAACACCAAAACTGATTATACCAAAATTATCTTTTTATTTCCATAGTTTAAAAATAAAAATATGTTAAAATAGTTGTATGTTTTTTAGGCAACATAACTAAACAACACCACAGTTATTCCAATCCGAGCCTGTTCCACTCAAACAACTCGCCCGGGTCCGTCTTATTTTCACTGTACTCCTCATGCCCGATAATATGCTTTCTGTCCATCGGAATAGAGTATCTCCCGCAGATATCTGCAAGAAGTGTTTTCAGGGACTTATACTGTGCATCTGTAAAGCCGTAAAATTCGTCATTGAGAGCATCATATTCCGCTCCGGTCATATACTGCGCCATATCCGCCTTTGAACCAATTGCCATCATTTCAATACCTATAGAATACTTGTTCATTTCATTTGTGTATTTTTCGTTATTCATATATGTACCTGAGCCGGCATGCCAGGCAGCTCTGTTTTCAGGAAGATAGCACTCCACATTTCCCTCTCGGTCAATAATATAATTTATGCCTATATCATCTTGCTCAAAAATCCCTCTTATGAGTCCCTCATTATACGGGTCATTTTCAGAAAGAACAACTGCACTTATAAAATGTACCATAACAATTTCAGGGTCGTATTCGCGTTCCCGGGAAGAATTTTCAAAATTCAAATAATTCTTTTCAGCAACAGGAGAAACTATCTCCTTTTCCCACTTTTTAACAGTCGCCCTTTCAGTTGTTGATGGTATTAACCTTGTTGTCGCAGTCGATTTTTGTGTTGTGGTTTCTGCTGTAGCCTCTGTTTTTGCTGTAGGTGCAGATTGCTTAATACATCCGCTAAGCAAAAAGGATATCAAAACCAACAAGCATATAAATTTTATTTTCACTGCTACACCGCCAAATTAATTTTACTGATGCTCGCCTTGTGTCAATGAGACAATTGAAATAAGATTAAAGCCGTTTGCAGTTTCCTTCAACGTAATCTCCATATACTTGTCCGGCTGAGCTGCAGAAAGTGTTCCTTCAGGACTGACTTCTATACTGCTTGAGCCTACATAACCAACCTTAAGGTAAATAAGTCCGCCTGTTTTGCTCACAGACTCAATCCTTGCCGTAAACGGAGGTGTAACACCTGTAAGCGGAACTATATAAGTATGTGTTGCAGCATCATACTGAAATTCATAACCGTAGCCCGTAACTGTAGCATGAACTATCTGTACATCTGTGCCGAACCATTTTATAAAATATCTTTCAACATCTGCCGCAGGAACAATCAACCCCTGCTCAGTTACATTATACTCACCTGTTTTAACCTGGTCAGAAAGCAGGGAACAAACCGCAATGTTAAGAAGATCGTCAAAATCCGCTTTAGTAATATCTGTAAACGGGTCCGGGTCAATACCCACAACCCAGGTAAGATAATCTGTATAAACCGAATAATCGTCCTTCTCTGTATTTTTATCCGAAATATAATCTTTAACATACAAGCCTACAGAAATTATACCGACAATAGCAAGAAGAATAACAACTAAGCCAATAACAAAAGGAGTTTTTTTCTTTTTTTCGACTATTTCGACTTCTTGCACAAGCTGTTCATCCATATCAGTTCATCCTTTCATATGGTTTACCTTTCTATTATATTATATAAGGCAAACAAATGCAAGAAAAAAGACGGCATAAAGCCGAGAAAATATAACGGACTGTAAAAAACAGATGTTTTTTACAGTCCGTTGTTAAACTACATTATTTTACTGAAGAAACTAACTCAATAAAGCCTTTTGCAAATGTTGAGCCTGATTTTTTACTGATTGCGTTAACCTCTTCGTTTTCGCCGATAAGTGAATGATATTCATTATCTGCAAGAACGTAACCTGCCTGGTCGTTAGCAAGACCGAATACAAGAACATTGTCAAGACCTGTTACATCCTTAAGTGCAGGGTAATCCCATGATGTACCGTCCCAGCTGTCTTCCGGTTTTGTTACGTTGCCGAAGAAAATACCCGGTTCAAATTCACCCGGTGCAAAGAATACTGCAACTTCGTTACCGAGCTCCATATAACCGATTTCTGAAGCAAGAGTATAATTGTCGCCATCTTTGATAACAACTGCTGCAAGTATACCTTCACGACATGCAAGTGTAAGAATACCGTTATCAACAGGAACCATAACTTCTTTATGTGTAACATTAAGAACAGGATCAAGAGTAATCTCGTTAGAAATACCTCTGATTTTGTCAGCAAGTGCATTTGCATAGTATGTAATGTTGTTTACATCTGATTCGCCTTCAACATTTGTTAACTCGCCTTCAGTTGTAATAGCAAGCTCTGCACCCATTACATAAACAACGTTTGCGCCTTCTCTTTCCTTAATATTCTTTTCAATATAGTAAGGATAGTCAGCTGAAAGAATGTCAGGACCTGCGCCGTAACCTGTACAGTGCATTGAACCCTGTAAAATCCATGTTTCAGCAGAGCCGTCATTCGGAGTGAAACGAAGTCTGTGAATATTTTCATCAAATGATTGAGGATCACGTTTATCTCTGATGTATTCTTTGATATTTGCATAACCGTAGTTAAGTGTACCCTCAGTCATATTAGCAACAGCTTCTTCAACGCAAGCAACTGTTGTAGTGTAAAGATTTTCCATAAACTCAGGATTTTTTGTTACCATATAATCATCAAGTGCACCGCTTGAAGCAGCATTACCTGTATTAGAAACAAGTGCCTTGAGAAGCGGAACGTTCATACCGAGTGTATCAATACATGAGTGTTGGTGAAGAACTGAAACATTAAGACTTATAATACCGTTTGCCTTTGCAAACTCTTCAAGTCTTGCACGAATAACCTCAACGTCACCTCTTGCAAAGCCGAAACCGTCAATTACCGCATGAACAACAGTACCGCTTACACCGTCGCTGATAGCATAAACTCTTACTCTCTGATCATCATAAACAGCTCTCGGAACTCTGCCCTCGAAAACCTCAAGAGAACCTGCAAGGAAGAATTCACCGTTCATAATATCAAAATCTTCAATAAGTGAATCGCTTGAGTAGCCGAGACTCCATTTTGACTCCGCTTTTACTTCTGTGTCAAAAGCATCTTCACCTTTATAGAAGTGTTTAGCTACATAGCTTTCTGTAGTTTCAAAATCTTCTTCGAAACCCGGCCAGAATTTGTTGAGATACCCCAGAATATAATGAATGAGGTCATTTAAAACTCTGTTAAATACATTTTCAATGTTAACTTCTAATGTGTTTGGTGCTGCTGCATATGCTGCACTTGCAGGTACCATAAACGCAGAAATTGACAAAGTTAAAACAAGGATTAATGCTAATATTTTCTTAGTCATTTGATATGCCCCCTTATAATTTTACGAATACATTATATACTTTTTTTCTTATATATGCAACATCATTTTAAACCGCAGCTTGTTCTTTGGTAGTTTTTAACAATTCTTCTTCTATCATTTTGTTAATATTGTTCTTACCCATATGGCGGTACGGACGGAATCTGAGGAAAATATACATAGGAACCGCACCTAACGCATTAAGAATCATATCACCCATTGTATCCATAATAGCAAAACGTGATTCAAATCTTTCTGCATCAAGCGGAATCAGCATAAACACATCATCAACATTGCCGCCTGCTTCCTGAATTGCCTTTTGCAAATCCCAGTGCTGAGCATCGCCACCGAACCATTGGTCAAATGTGAACTCAAAAAGCTCCCAACCTGAAGCGAAAACAAATGCTACACCAAAAGCTGCAAGTGCTGCAATTTTAGGCGGACAAACAACCTTATCACGAATTTGCATAGCACAAACCAGCTCATAGCTTATATAAACCGCTTCGACACAGCCAAAACAGTGAAGAACCTTGTCATACATAGGTAAATCGTAATAAAGGTTCAGGTAAGCCCCGCCAAATGATGCAAGGAAAAATCCGATGATTGTTATATGCTGAAATTGGTGCGGCAACAATCTCGGGAAGGTGTTCTTAGGGAACATCTGACAAATTTCGTAAGCAAACATACCCACAAGATTTGCAAGCATCTGTAACGGTTGCATTGAACCTAAATTCGGGTCAATTGTAAGAAGGCTTTCCACTATTCCGTAAATCATTAAGCCTCTTAAGCCCCACCAGAAAATTAACTCGATTGGCTTTATGCCCTTATAAATTCTTTTAAAATAATCTTTTATCATAATTCTTCAACCTTTCAAGGTTTATTCCGCGTTATAGAATAACAAATAAGGTTCCCTTTTTAATTCTTTAAAAGAAATAAGGGTAAATTTAACATTATTTTAAGAGAATTTTCGCCGTTTTTTGCATTTTTTTATTGGAGAATATCACTAAAATACTGCTAACTATTGAAAAATGCGATAAAATACTATATAATATAACAAATTTTTCGGGAGGGATTGAAATGCCAAAAAGAGAGAACTACATTTCCTGGGATGAATTTTTTATGGGCGCTGCTATGCTCTGTGCAAAAAGAAGTAAGGATCCCAACACACAGGTAGGTGCCTGTATTGTAAACCCTGAAAACCGAATTGTTTCTGTTGGTTACAACGGTTTCCCCGCAGGATGCGATGACGATGTTTTTCCGTGGGAACGTTCTGCCGAGGATCGATTTAACACAAAATATCTTTATGTTTGTCACGCAGAGCTCAACGCAATCTTAAATGCGAGAGGCACAAACCTTACAGGCAACAGACTTTATGTTGCACTTTTCCCTTGTAACGAGTGTGCCAAGGCAATTATCCAGAGCGGAATAAGTGAGGTTATTTACCTTTCAAACAAGTATGCTGACACCCCTGAAACAAGAGCTTCTAAAAGAATGCTCGAAGCTGCAGGTGTTAAGCTTACTCAGCTGATTCCCGAAAAAAGTGAACTCATTTTGGATTTTGACCCGGATAAAATCTGATTTGCTTTGTATATTTTATCGCCTGAGGGCGGTTACATATAAATTTATTTTTTAAAATTGGAGTGTTAAAAATGCCATTAGTAAATGCAAAAGAAATGCTTACAAAAGCAAAAGCAGGCCACTACGCAGTAGGCCAATTCAACATCAACAACCTTGAATGGACAAAATCAATTCTTCTTACTGCACAAGAAATGAATTCTCCTGTTATTCTCGGTGTTTCTGAGGGCGCAGGTAAATATATGTGCGGTTATAAAACTGTTGTTGGTATGGTTAACGGTATGATTGATGAATTGGGTATTACCGTTCCTGTTGCTCTTCACCTTGACCACGGTTCATATGAAGGCGCAAAAGCTTGTATTGAAGCAGGCTTCTCATCAATTATGTTCGACGGTTCTCATTACCCGATTGACGAAAATATAGCAAAAACAAAAGAATTAGTTGCTATCTGCGAAGAAAAAGGTCTTTCAATAGAAGCAGAGGTTGGCTCTATTGGCGGTGAAGAAGA
>JAFVWD010000263.1 GCA_017501865.1 Clostridia bacterium
TCATAGCTTCAAATACTTTTTCAGCTGTTTCTTCGCTATGATTTGCAAGAATGACAATTGCCTTCATTACAATTTCAGTCAATTTTGCAAGGTTTGTCACTCCACGAGCAGTTATTTTTTGATTATCCTTACTACAGGTTACAAGTTCCCATAGACGCTTGTACCATTTTTTTGATTTCATTTTTTCAAAATCTTTTTCAGCCGAATTTGCAATCTCCTGAGCTGCCTCCATAAGAGTTGCAATCGTTTCAGTGAGATTCTCTTTTCCTTGTTGAGTAATTTCAATTTTGTATTGATCCATTTTAAAAATCCTCCAACAAACCGTTGATTTCATCAAGTGTTTTTCTGTTAATTTTTTGATTTTTTACAATAGAATTTTGTATTTGGGTTGACTGCGTATTATATTTATTGATATTTTCTACACTTTCACCAAACTGAGAAATCATATCCACAACATTTTTTGCTGTACCCGAAACATACCCACAGGCATGCAGTATTTGCTCATATGCACCTTTTCCGAAAACTTCATCAAGGAAATTACCTGTAACTTCACTTATATACATACCTATAGCAACTCCGGCAACAAAGCCGATGGCTCCTCCCGGAAGGAACAAAGTTATTACCCCCATTGCACCACCGGTAATAACTCCTTTAACAGAATCCTCTCCAACATCCCGAAAGGCTTCATCTCGTGTAATTTCACCATTCTTGTATTTAATATAATTGGTAATTGAAGAAATAGTAAGACTTACCGCTGCTCCGACAACCGCGCCTTGAGCCGCCTTTTGTGCAACAAGGTCCGGTGTAATGGTTGTATTTGCATTACCGTTTTTAATTTTTTCCAACAACCGATCTGTCGATTCTTTAGTTGAATCCATAGTACCCATTTCATTAATTTTAAGAGTATCTTTTGCTTGAGTAAGTTTATTTGCAAGATTTGTGTCTCCTGAAGCTGCAGCTTCACTAACTCGCTTTTCTAAGGCTTTAGCAACAGCTTCTTTAGTACCCTTAACACCCGTTACTGCATCCTTCGGATTGAGTGTACCCTTTTCAAGTGCCTCGACAATATCTTTTGCATTAGTATACAAGCCCGAAGAACCTTCAGCAGCTTTTACACTTGTCCGTTCAATAACCTTTCCGGTAAATCGGTTAATAGTCTCACCATCATAACCCACCGTGTTGCCGTCCGGTAAGGTAGACTTTTTTAGAATACCGCTGAATTTACCTTGTTGAGAACGAAGCCAATCTATTTCCTGACCTGTTCCGTTAAGTCTGCCTTTAAGATACCTTTGGAAACCCTCGCTACCGTTTTTGAGTGTTTCGCTTGCTGCTTGTGCATTTGCAAATTGTCCGGAATTCCTAAAAGAATCAGAATTAAGCTTAGCAAAAACTTGAATATCCCTTGCTGCTTGTTTTGTTCCTTCAAAAGAAAGCTCTGAACCCGAAATTTTATTTACAACTTTACAAACACTGTCTAATGCTTGTGTAGAAACAAGCCTCTCTTGAGCTGCAACATTTGCAAAATCTGCAGCTTCAGCAAGCCACTCAGGGTGTTTTTTCAATTGCTCTTTATACTTAGGACACATATCCCCCGCATCATGAATTTCTCTGCACTTTTCACAATAACGAACCAAATCAAACCCTCCACCAAATTATATATATTACCTGCTAACAATTATATACGAAAATAACAAAAAATTCAACAATATAACTCAATAATTAGCAAAATAAAACAGAAAGCAGTTAACCGCTAATACACCCTTCATTATCCGGTGAGAAGCTTCTCGATGGTATACTCTGTTGATTTACTGCATTCAGCTATTGAAAATTATGTTTCATTCAATTCTCTCGCCACTCCGTTTTGACAAATATTCTTCAAATTCAAAATCAATATCTGCCGACGGACCGTTCTCATCATTCTTTTTTTGAATTTTTTTAAACCTTCAAACATTTCAAAGACCGATTTTTTATAATTGGTTTTTCTTTTCCGCAAGATGCACACTTTTTCTTCATTTTCATTTTCTCTCCTAAACGACAAATAATCTTTTATTAATATAACAAACCAAACATAGGAATAAAACTTTTCAAATATAAAGAACCGGTAATTTCACTTTAATATTACTTTTATTCAATTTCATCAGCATAAGGAATAGATTTTGAAGCACCTTCCCTGCTTACTGTTATTGCAGATGCTTTTGTGGCAAAATCAACTGAGTCGGAAAGTGTTTTATTTTGGGAAAGACTTGAAACAAGTCCACCTATAAAAGTATCCCCTGCAGAGGTTGTGTCTACTACCTCTGTTTTTAATGCCGGTTTAAATATAATTTCATCACCTATGTTATATGAACAACCGCGTTCACCAAGAGTAATAATTACATTTTTGGCTCCTTTTTGTCTCAATTTCAAAATCGCTTTTTCGGTATTTTCTTCATTATCCGGGTAAACACCTGTTAAATCATATGCTTCGTGTTCATTCGGGATAATATAATCTATCTTAGTAAATATTTCATCCGGTAATTCTTTATACGGTGCTGGGTTAAGGAGTATTTTTGTGTCAGATTTTTCTGCAATTTCACATACTTTCAGAACTGTTTTTACAGGTATTTCTAATTGCATTACACAAAAATCACTTTCGGCTATTAAGCCGCTGTATTCTTCAACAACCTCAGGGGTAAGCTTTTCATTTGCCCCCGGGTCAAGAATTATAAAATTGTTACCGTCAATAACTGTAATCATAGCAATTCCCGTAGGAGCTTCAGAGGTTTTAAGCCCCTTAAAATCGACGTTACTTCCCTTCAGCTCATTAAGTAACAGTTCGCCGTTTGAATCATTACCAACACAGCCGCAAAACGAAGCACTACCACCTAATTTTGCAATTGCAACTGCCTGATTAAGCCCTTTTCCGCCTGCATTAACCTGAAATCTGCTCCCTGTAAGAGTTTCACCGATTTGTGGCATTCTTGGTGAATGAACAACTAAATCGGCATTCATACTGCCGATAACAATAATTTTACCTGACATAATCAACACCCCTTATTGAGTGAATTATATCATACTAACCACAAAAAGTAAATTCACGGAATTAAAGA
>JAFVWD010000264.1 GCA_017501865.1 Clostridia bacterium
ACGAACTTTGCAAAGATGTAATTGATTATAAAAGACTTTCAAATAAAACTGAAGGAAATTGTAAAGACAAAGATTTTGAAAAGTATTATTATTCGCAAATGGAGAAGGCAGAGAATTCTTCGAATAGTAAATCTTTAGATATAAAAAAATCTGAATATAAATTTATAAAAGATGTTAGGACGGCATTTGAAAAAGAGTATGCAAAAATGAAAAAATTTCACTCAATAGCCGTTAATGGAATCAAGGGTGAAAATGCCACATTTAATGCATTGAAAATGTTGGATTATAAAATAAGGATTTTACAGAATGTGAATACATATTTAGATACCGAGGTTGTGGAACACGATGTCTTAATAATTTCAGAAAGTGGTATTTTCACTATTGAAATAAAATATGTCTCAACAGATGTAGAAATTACTGAACAAGGTATGTTAAAGAGAAAAAATATTATTGAGCAAACTCGTAAACATATCCATTCATTAAAAAGACTTCTTATTGACACTAAATATTCAGAGATACCTGTTTATTCCATTATCGTATTTTCAAACGATAGTTGCAATGTTGTTTCAAAAAATAAAAACATAACTGTATGTTATAGAAATGATATTGAAAATATTATTTTTGATGAAAATAAATACCCTCTTTGTTTAACAAAAGAAGATTGTATAGAAATCGAAGAAATACTTTCTGAAAAAAGCAAAAATATTAGAGCAATAAAATATCCATTGGATATAGATGAAAATATTTATTATGAAAAACTTGCAAAATATGTTGACTCTGAATTGAACTTACAGAAGAAACTATGTGAAAGACGAGAAGAAAAGAAACAAGAAAGGAAAAAGAAAAAAGAACAAGAACAAACTGCTAAAAAAATAGAAACAGCTATTGATGTAGGTAGATTTATTCTTGGAGCAATTGATAATCTTTTCTAATACAAGATACTATAAACAAGTACAACATAACTTGAATGGTTTCTAACAGCATACGAAGAGCACTATTCATATGAGTAGTGTTCTTTTTATATATAAAAGATATTGCACAAAAACAATATATTAATATTTTAACTACATAAAGGAGTAATAAAAATGAGCAATGAATTAAAAGCTTTAGCCAAAGAATTTTTAGAAGATATAAGTGCAGATTTCCCTAATGAGAAATTTGAAAGTGAAGAGGATTGTTGCAACTTTTGGATTGAATCAACAAAAGATATTACAAGTGAGCAATATGAAGAGCTTTTTAATGACACAGAGAAATTATTAGAAAATATTTTAAGCACTGAAGTTGAAGAATTTTTATCGTTATCAGAAGATTTTTTAGCAAACTATGCAATGTCAATGTTTTATTTTATGAAGCCATCGAGTTTTCCTTTTGTTTTTAATAAAAATGAATTCGAGAAAAAATTAGAAGAACTTGAATTGAAATTTCAAAAACATTTAGATAGTTTATTTAATAAGTTATCTGCATTTGCTGAAGGTTTTTCTGAAGATTTGCCAGAAGAAGAAAAAGAAAAATACAACAAGATTCAAAATCAAGAATTTAAGTTAGTAAAATTGAAAACAAGAATAATGTTTTTAAAAATTTCTATAAGAGAATGTGCATTAATTCGCTGGGGTACGGAAAAAGATAAAATAGATATAAAAGAGCTTTTGTTAAAAAATTTAGTTTCAAATTGCTATAATGGCTCAAATATAAAAGAACTCGCTGAAGAAACAGAGGTTGACGAAGAAACAATACAGAAAATAGTTGAAGAAATTAAAAACGAGAAAGCTTGAAAACCGGCTCGTGATTTGGCTCCCTGACACTTTTAATATAACATCGCTTTAATTCTTTCAGATTCTTATAAGCATTGCCTCTATTATTAGCGGAATAATCATTATTAAAAGAAGCAAAACTAAAAACTCTTAATTAAAACTTCGGATGTCTGCCATCCGGAGTTTTTAAATTCGCAAATTTACCATATATTTATATAAAATTTTGTAACAACTAATTATTTAATTTCTTTTATAAAATGATATAATGTATATATAAATTTTTTCGGGGTGGTTTTGTGAAAAATGAAAAACTCTACATTTTAACTTATGACCATGGCGGATATGTTTTATGGAAGGATGAAGTAAAACCTCGCCTTTTAAAAATTTTTGATTGGCTCGAAAAATATCCGAAATTAAGAATTGGTCTTGACTATGAATCTTTCACATTTGATGAGTTTTCAAAATGTGACAAAGAAGTTGTTGAGTTAATAAAAAAATTATTGGAAAAATATCCCGACAGAGTTGGTCTTGGCGCTACTACCTACGGTCAGCCATTGTCACTCACAATAAATGATGAGTCAAATGCCCGTCAACTTTCTTATGCAGTAAAAACAAACTTGCAATATTTTAATAAATCTCCCGATGTTTACTCTATTTCTGAATTTGCATTAAATAACCAGACTCCTCAGCTTATTACTCTTTGCGGCTACAAAGCGGCACTTTTGCGTTCTCACGTTATGGGTTACGGTTACCCGAAAACTTACGACAGTGCCTGGGGTAAATGGATAGGCAAAGACGGAACAGAAATTCCTGCAGTACCTACATATGACAAGCAAGGCAGAGGTTATAACTGCACAACTGTTGACAACTGGATTTTGTCGCGTTGGCCTGTTGATTCTGACCTTTATTCTCTTGAAGATTTCAGAGAAATGTTCAAAAAATACTCTCCCCTTCTGGCATCAAGATATGACGATTTAACCCAACCTATTGAAGAGATTGCTGCCGAAATTGAAAAACACGATGATTATGAATATACCCTGCTTGAAGATATTCCGTCTATTTATGGTGAGCCTAAGGATGAATACAGAACAACCGATAACGATTTTCATGTGCAGATGCCCTGGGGTTATTGCGGTAACGAAATTTTTAATGGCTGCCGTCAAGGTGAAGTAAATGCAGTAGAAGCAGAAAGACTCAATGCATTTTCATATTTACTCGGTGGCAAATCTTTTGAAGAAAAAAGTGAAGAAGCTTGGAAATATGTACTTGCGGCTGAGCACCACGATGTTACAATTTGCGGACTTTTAGACCTTTCACGCAGATTAATTCCCGCTTCATTAAATGCTTCACAATATGTAAAGGATAATTCTCTTGAATTTATAAAAGATAGATTTGCTGACAAAAACGAAGTTTCAATTATTGTTATAAATCACCACTCTTTCAGCATTGATGACCTGATAGAAATTGAAGTGGAAAATGATGTTGCGGTATTTGACGGAGATAAAAAGCTCGAATGCGAAATAATCGGCAAAAATGGCAAAAATACGCTCAGATTCTTTGCAAGTATTTCTCCGTTTACTATTAAGCGTTTCACCTTTAAAAATGTTGATATTGACGAGAAAAAATTATTCACATACAACGAAGAAAACGGCGAACTCACCACACCTTACTACAAAATTAAATTAACCGAAAAAGGTATTGCATTTATTAAAGATGCTGATACCGGTAAAATTTTATTTGGCAATGATAAAGGTGAACTTTTCACCGGTAACATAAACGGTGTAGATTCCGTTTCAAAAGGCGAATGGAATGTTGAAGTTTACAAAAACAGTGCAATTGCAACACAAAAAGGCGAAATTGGTGGTATTCCTTTTGAATTCACAATGAATTTCGCAGGAAAATCAAAAAGAATTGATTGCAAATCACAATTCACAATGAATAATGAGCTTGTCGGCAGAACAGATGTTACACAAGGCAGGCCCGTTCCTTTTACTCTCAACGGTCACCACCATGAAGATAAGCTTTGTCTTTCTCTTAATGTAAATTTAAGCAAAGAACGAAAAATGTTCAGAGATTTACCTTACTCTATTTCAGAATGGAACGGTGCATTAAGAAAGACTGAAAAATATTGGTATCCGAATGATGATATTCTTATTGATGTTGAAGCTTCACCTGAAGAATCATTCAATAATACTACGTATTTTCACGGAATTTACTGGCTTTGCCTTCGCGACGAGGAGTCCGGTCTGGCAATTTTCAATAAAGGCTGTATGGGTGCCGCTTTAAATGGAAATCACCTTACTATTCCGCTTATTTATTCAAATGAATATATGTGTGGTACCCGTATTTTAGAAGGTATTTTTGAGAATGAATTTGCTTTCTTGCCATTTGATGCCAAAATGACAAATATTGAATTGCACAAAAAAGCCCTTTGCTATGTTCAACCTCTTGTTGCAGTAACTGCACCAAAAGGCAACGGCAGTTTAAAAGAAGCTGCGTTTTTCAATTTTAAACCTAAAAGCGAAGAAGTTATTTTAACTGCACTTTACCCTGAAAACAACTATATTTTAGCAAGATTCTGTAATTATTCTGATAACAGTTCTGAAATTGAAATAAGTACACCTTTCGGCAAGCTTACAGCAGAAACAGACTTGCTTGGTAATGATTTAAAATCTGTTTCAGGCGAAAAACTGCAATTTCACCCATGGGAAATTAAAACTATTAAAATTGTAAAGGAGTAATGCTATGTCAAGCATAAAACCTATTATTGAATTTGAGCTTTACATTATCCGTCACGGTGAAAGTAAAGGCAATGTAAAGCGAGAAACAGAGGGACTTTCCTTCATGGAGCTTAACGACCCTCAGCTTACCGAAAGAGGAAAAAAGCAAGCCTTTTTATGTGGTGAACGTCTTAAAGATATTAACTTTGATTCTGTTTACTCAGGTGCACTTTTAAGAGCCGTTGAGACTGCAACAGGAATTATTAAAGCTCAGCCCTGCAGTAAAAGCTTAAAGGTTCTTCCATACTTGACAGAAGCAGGTGTTTCTCCCGAATACACTCACACTTCCTTTGAAGAAATTCACAAAATAAACAGTAATGCATTTCTCGCTGAAGATATTGACCCGACACAGTCTTTGTTCTGTTACAATGGTATATCAGATGAGGCTGACCTTTTTGAAAGAGCAGCAAATGCTCTGAAATATATCTTTTCTCACGGGCACGAAGGCGAAAAAATTGCTGTTATAAGTCACGCAGCATTCATCACTTACCTTGTTTTTTCTCTTATGGGCTACAAGGAAGCCTGCCCTATGTTTGATTTAAATTTTAGAAACACCGGTATTACAAAGGTAACTATTTATAAGAAAGGTACTAACAAGTACGGCGATATTGTTTTTGAATACATAAACGATACTTCGCACTTGTATGAAATGGATTAATTATGAAAAAGAAAGTGATTATAATGCTTTTAGCATCAATTATGCTTACTAACACCGTAGTTCCTGCCTTTGCTGGAAGCGAAGCAAAGCTTTTTGATATGTACGGAAATAACATGTTATTTCAACAGAAAGCAGTTTCTGAGATTGCCGGTACAGGTAGCCCTAACTCGAAAATTGATATTGAAATAATAAACAGCAAAAACGAAATTGTTATAAAATCCACCGGTAAAGTAAACAGTAACGGGAATTTTTCTGTTCCGTTTACTGCACCTGAGGGTAGCTTTGAGAAGTATAAAATCATAATAAAATCAAATGAAAAAGAAATTGCTGTTTTAGAAAATATTCTTTTTGGTGAATTGTGGGTTGCATCCGGGCAAAGTAATATGCATTACCCGTTAGGGCATGCCGAGGGTGGTAGTGACGACCACAAAAACAAGGTTAAGCAATCAGAATTTATAAGAGTAATGACTATGCCGATATTTGATGACCTTGTTTCAGAAGATGGCTCTGTTAACAACCTGCCCTTAACTCCTTGTGAGGATATAGAAGGTGCTGAATGGGTTACAGGTGAAAGCGAGAATTTTTATTCTGTAAGTGCAGTTGCATTTTATTTTGCAAGTAAGCTTATGGATGAGCTTGATGTTCCCGTAGGTTACCTCAACGCACTTTTGGGCGGAACACCCATTACAACATGGCTTTCTCGCGATACTATAGAAAGCAATGACAAGGTTAAAGCTTATCTTGAAAAAAGAGATATGTATATACCTCAAAAATCGTGGAAAAAAAGAACTCAGGACATTTATCTTGATATGTCTGCAAATTACAATCTGAGAATTGCACCTATTCAGAAATTTGCTGTTTCAGGTATGATATGGTATCAGGGTGAGTCAGACATTATGATTTCTGCCTCGCCTGAGGAATATGCTTTAGAATTCAGCCTTTTACAAGATTCTTACAGCAAGCTTTTCGGTTTTAAGGACAGAAAAATTCCTGTTATTTTTACACAGCTTGCCCCCTATTTTTATTCAGAAGACGGCATGGTTCTGCCTGAAAGAAATGTTGCTTTTTCAGAAATACAAAAACAGGCTCCTGAGTCTCGTGCCTTAGTTACAAGCTATGACGTTACTCCTACATTTATAGAAGAATCGGGCTATATTCACCCAAAGCCTAAACGCGAAATAGGTGAAAGAATGGCGGTGTCTGCACTTTCTCTCGTCTACGGAAGAAAAAAGGATTACACCCTTGCCTACGTAAATTCAATTAAGACAGAAAAAAATGCAATATTAGTCACCTTTGACAACACAGGCGACGGGCTTATAAAAAAAGGAGCTGAATTGAACGGATTTTCTATTTGCGGAAGCGACGGTGTTTATGTTAATGCAAAAGCCGAAATAATCTCGGAAAATACAGTTAAAATCAGCAGTCCTTTTGTAAAGAATCCGAAATCTGCTACTTATGCTTACAGTGTTACAAATAATTTTGCAAACCTTTATTCAAGCAACAAAAATGCAGAATTATTACCTGTTTCACCTTTTATAACAAACAATAAATACAAAACCTTCTTCTGGAAAGAAAATCACTGGATTAACTGCGAAACAAAAGAAGTGTGGCACAACGACGGCGATGTATATTCAGGCTACTATCCCTCATGGGAAAGCAAAAATGCCGAAATTGAATTTTCTTCAAAAAGTGCTTATAAATCAGACAAAGGTATGAACATAAAAGCAACAGGAAATTCTTTTTCTGTCAATCCTCTTATGACCTATAAGGAAAACTGCAAGGAGATTGCTTTCAGGGATGTCGAAACCGATTATTCTCATTACGGTAAATTACGCTTCTATGTCAAAAACAACGGTAGTAAAAAAGTCACCTTTGAGGGTGCTGATTTTTGTAAGTCTGCTCTTGAATTTTACACACCTGTAATTGACTCAACCAGCAACAACGAAAAGAGTATTCCTGCCGACGGAAAGTGGCACGAAATAACGCTTGATTTAAAAACGGTTAACCTCAGAAGTAACGACTGCGGTGTTTCTTATTCTAACAGTATGCTAACCGATATAACCAACATCAGGTTCAATTTTTCATCGGAAGCTGAGACTTCAGATTTAAGCCTTGACAGCTTTTACTTTGCACCCTCGGAAACCGTTGACGAAACAAAATATGAAGCGGACTCTGCCGTTGCAGATAACATATTCCAGAGAATTTCTGCATTTTTTGTTAACCTTATAGGTAAATATTTTAAAAATTAAGTCTTTTAATAACTTTTGGGGGCTTACAGGTATTCCTGCAAGCCCCCTTGTTTTATTCAGGTTTACTCGGTCTGCGCTTTTTTACAGTCCCGTTTTATCATTCCGTAATCTTTTTTTCTACTAACTTTAAAACCTGCTCCATAGTCATTCCGAACTCGCAAACCAAGTCTCCGGTAAGAGAATCTATTGCGTAAAGTGCTTCTTTTGCATCGGTATCTCTGTTGAATGCCCCGTCCAGATCATATTCTTCTCCGTTTATAATAACAAGCCGGGGATAATCATATTCAACAAACTCAAATTCCTCTACTTTTTCTATTTTCAGTTCTTTAAATATAGTTTTAAAGTAATCTGTAATGTCAGAAAAATACTCTTCCATCCCGATTTTTTCACCAAGCTTTAAATTTTTCATAGCCTTCATTAAAAATTCAGTTGCCTGTTCCTCAGTCATTTTTGAAAAAAAGTCATCTATGTTTATTATATCACCCATATAATGAATCTCCTTTTATCTGCTTTTTCTGTACCTGTAAATACCTATAAGCGAAGATGTTATTCCCGCAAGCTGAGCAAAAATTGCCGTTGACTGCAAAACGAAGAAATAAACAGTCCATGCTGACATATTACCAAGAAGAAAATACCTTATTCTTTGTGGTTGCTTCTGGAACATAGCAACCATATAAAGCACAGCGGCAACTATTGAAAGAATATCTATAGGCTTTGTAAAGCCAACCGAACCGCCGACAATATAAAGTACTAAAAATATTATTTTTTCTACAAGTGTAACATTCGTTCCTTTTTTGTCGTGAATAAAAGAAATAACTATTTGTGCTATTGCAACAATGTTTATTATTACCCCTGAGCTGAAGCCGTCTACAAGAATAATATTAAGTGCTACTGCTGCATTTGAAAAAATTCCTACAAAAAGCATCTGATTTTTATTTTTCAACTGAAATGTCAGTATTGCACTTACTGTTGCTAAAATTCCAAATGCCTGTCCTATGTAATATGCCATGTTTATCTCCATTACCTTAATGTTGCATTGTGTTGATTTAAAACAACACCATCAATACTTGTAAAGAAAAGCTTAACCTGCTTGTAACCGTAATCTTTAGGTGTAAAATCCGGATATTTTTCTTTCACTATATTATTAAGCTGACCTATGTTGACCGATTTATTTTTCGATTGATTTATCGTATTTATAACAAATTCCTCGATTTCTTGTCGTTTTTGGGAGCCCTTCAGATTAGCAGATATTGTTCTTTTAACAACCTTCAATTCTATTTCGTCTTTAAAAAGCTCCATAAATTTAGAAAACTTTGAGCAACCGTAGTTTCGTGTATCAAAATCAGGATGCTTGCTTTGCAAATAATCCTTTATTCTGCTTATCTGAGCAACCCCTTCATTTTCAAGATACTCTAAAATATCGCTCTTGATTTCTCTTAACGGAAGTATATTCTCTTCCACTGCAGTACTGTTTTCTTCATCTTCAGTAATAACATCCAGATAAAGAAACTTGTCACAGGAGTTTACAAGTGACCTGGGTGCCTTACTTTCACCCATTCCTATAACCTGCTTTCCGCTTTGTCTGAGCCTTGAAGCCAATCTTGCAAAATCACTGTCACTTGATGCTATACAGAAAATATCCACCGGATCCTTATACAAAATATCCATAGCATCAATTACCAACGCCATATCTGACGAATTCTTCCCTACTGTGTTCCGAAACTGCTGAACAGGAATTATTGCGTATTTATTTATTACATCTACCCACGGCTTTGCCTGCTCCTTAGAAACATCAGTATAAATTCTTCTTATAGTTACATTTCCTCTTGTTTTTAATTCATCAAATATTGTTTCTATGTATTTATATGATATATTCTCTGCATCAATTAACAATGCTATTTTTGTAATTTCTGATATCATAAACAGCATCCTTTCCCGAAATGTAAAGTTTTTTCGTTATTAAAAAATGCTCAGAAGTCTTCTGAGCATTTTATTATCAGAAATAATAACCGTAATCGGCAATTTCAACAAGAATTGTAATTATTGCAAAAATACCTACTAAAAACAAAATAAATGGTATTATTGAAACAAGAAGACCTATAAGGCTCATTGTTTTATTTGATTTTTGCTTAGATCTTATGAGGCCTATAACACCTAAAACCAAGCCTGCTATAGGATATAAAAATGCAAACACTATAGATAAAATCGGAATAGTTGAGCACTCATAGCCCATAGGGGAAGTGTTGTAGCTTTGCTGATTATATGCAGATTGATTGTAGCCCGGGTTATATGCCTGTTGATTGTAGCTCTGATTGTAAGCCTGCTGGTTATAAGGCTGTTGATTATAAGCGGGCTGTTGATTGTAGCTCTGATTATAAGTCTGTTGCCTGTTGTAAACAGGCTGACCTTCTGCTGAAGCTACTGTCTCATTTTGTTGAATCTCTGCTGATTCACCAATTATTGTTCCGCAACCCACACAAACAACAGCAGCATCATCTAATTCAATACCGCAATTCGGACAATGTTTCATACTTCTCATCTCCTGAATTTTCTTTTAATGCTACGATTATAGCATCTGCCAAAATTACTGTCAAGGCACTTATTTTTTATGCTTTTTAAGGGAACCCCGTACGCCTAAAATTTAAATCTTTCGGCACATTAACCATTCCAACAAAGTAAAGTCATCGCTGAACGGAAAGCTCAAAATTCCTATTAAGAAAACTGCTGTAATTATTAACGGCAGTACATAGGTTACATATGGCTTAATCCACGTAGGGAACTTAAGACCTTTACCTTCATTTGCTTCTTTAATGAAATTGTCAAAGCCCCATCCCTTTTTACTAACGCAGAAAAACAAATAACAAAGTGCACCTACAGGCAAGAAACAGTTACTTACAATAAAATCTTCTAAATCCAGAACTGTTGACCCTGTGCCGAACGGAACAAATCCTGACAAAACATTGTACCCTAAGGCACACGGAAGTGAAAGAATTAAAATTGCAATTCCGCAAATTAAGCAAGCCTTAACCCTTTTCCATCCTGTAATTTCACGTACACAGGCAAGAATATTTTCAAAAACAGCAATAAGTGTTGACATTGCAGCAAAGAACATAAACATAAAGAAGAGTGAGCCCCACCATCTGCCACCTGACATATTGTTGAAAACCTTTGCCATTGTCACAAACAAAAGACTCGGACCGGAACCCGGTTCAACATCAAATGTGAAGCAGGCAGGGAAAATAATGAGACCTGCAACTATTGCAACAAATGTATCAAGAACAAGAATATTTATTGACTCACCTGTCAAGGAACGCTCTTTACCTATGTAGCTGCCGAAAATAGCCATAGAGCCTATACCGAGGCTCAAAGTAAAGAAAGCCTGATTCATAGCACCTACTATTACACGGCCGTTAATTTTTGAGATATCGGGCTTAAGGTAAAATGACAAGCCTTCTTTTGCACCTTCAAGGGTAAAGCTGTTTACTGCCAAAACAACCATAAGCAGAAGCAGAGCTAACATCATATATTTTGTTACTCGTTCGACACCCTTCTGAAGTCCGAAGGAAAGAATTAAAAATCCCATAACTACAGCAATCGCCATAAATCCTACCATTATTGCAGGGCTGCTGAGCATTTCACCAAAAAGCTTCTGCGAGGCTTCATTTGTAATACCTGTCATATTTCCTCTTAAAAAGCTTACAAAATAATATAAAATCCAACCTGTTACAGATGTGTAAAACATCATCAGAAGAAAATTAGCTACTAAAGCCGCATAGCCGTGAAGATGCCATTTCTGACCGGGCTTTTCAAGCTTCTGGTAAAGTCTTACAGGACTGCACTGACTTGCACGTCCCAATGAAAACTCCATAACCATAACAGGTAAGCCGAGAATGAATAAAAATATAAGATATATAAGCACAAAAGCGCCGCCCCCGTACTGACCTGCCATCCACGGGAACTTCCAGACATTGCCGACACCAATTGCACAACCGGCACTTAATAAAATAAAGCCCAAGCGACTTCCTAAATGTTCACGCTGTTCCATAAAACCTCTCCATATAACAAAAATACCTTGTTAGTTTACCAAAAATTTTTCCCGTAGTCAATAAAAAAGAATTTCTGAAAGAGTAACTCAATCAGAAATTCTTAATGTTTATCTTTGCGCCTTCAAATCAAGGCTGTCATCTGCCGTCATAAACTGAGGATATTCGCTGAATGTGTTTATGAATGGCTGAGTCTCACTTTCTAAAAGTGTAAAAGTAAAATCGCTGAATTCCGTACCGTAATCTGCCGCAACGTGAGGTGCATTTTTTACAAACCAGGTATTTTCAGGGAATAATGCAGTTGATGCATTTATTACCTTATCGGGTGAAATATATTTTGAGTCACCGCTCTGAAGCTGTTCTTCGGTGAGAACCTTCCTTAAAGGAGCAACTGTTGCAAAGTTTGAGGTAAGCTCTGTTTCTAAAACTCCGTCGCCGTTAAGATTTGCCCTTTCATAAACAGGAGCAAGACCGGCATTGTAATTTGAAACAAATGAAATTTTCACTCCGTCTGCTCTTGCTTTTTTCAGAGTCTCCTCAGTACTGAATACGAACTGCTTTGTCTCTTCAATTTTACCTAAGAGAACATCATATTCTTCCTCGTGACCTGCAAAAATTGTATTAACACCGCTCTCAAAATCCTCATCAGGACAAAGTGCCCAGAATCCGCAAAGTGTTCCGAAGCAATCACGAAGAACCATATCGTTCGCTTTAGTAAAGCTGTTTGCAACAATATCATTTGTCATAGCGGTAATATAATCAAAAGAACCGAGAATGTCAAAAACCTTAATTAAAAGCTTTACAAAGAAATTGCCGTCTACTGCTTCGTTTACAAAACCGAGAAGGTTTTCTTTTTCAAATACAATTCTGCCGTTCAGAGCATCACCACATACATAAGTACCGTTTTGCGCACCGGAAAGATAAACTGCCGAATTAATGCTTTCTGTACCGTGGTAATACATAAATGCTGTTGTAACCATACCGCCCATTGAAGCGCAGATAATATTAACCTTATCTTTACCGGAGGTGGCTTTTGCATCTTCTACATAAGAAAGAAGCTCATTTGCAAGAACAGATGGTTGCTTACGCCAATCATATGTAAAATAATATGTATTTTCAGCACCGTATTTTTCAATTGCAGTTTTTACAATTCCTTCTTCACCGTTGTTTATGAGCCTTGATGTGAATTCAGGATGATTTGCCATTGAACCGTGATACTGAACCATTGAAACATCTTCAACAGAATTACCGTTTTTGTCACACGCAATAGGAGACAAAATTCCGTCTGCCGCTTCAAATAAACATTCTACAAGTGTATTTTCATCAAGCATATGAACACGTGCTAAAAACGGATTCATAAGAAGCGAAAAAATCTTACTTGCATCTATATTTATAGCTTTTGTTCCGTCAGGATATGTAAGCCCCGCAAAATCTATACCTCTTACAATTATTACAGGATATCCATCATAATTATTCTCATTTTCGGCTTCTG
>JAFVWD010000265.1 GCA_017501865.1 Clostridia bacterium
AAAAAAGCACAATATATGTTATACTAATTTGGAATATTTATATTTATTTATATATATACTTATAATTGTGAAAATTTGGGGTGAAAAAAGTGGATAATTTATCCGATTTATGGGCATCTGTTTTAAAAGAATTGGCAAACACCTTACCACAGGTAATATTAGAAGCATGGATTAATCCCTTAGAGCCTGTATCCTTTGACGGAACAACAGTTGTTTTAAAGACAGACTCATTTAAAAAGAATGTTATTCAAAACAGATTTTTTGATGACATTAAATCTGCATTTGAAAAAATATTATTTTTCTCTGTAGAGGTTATTTTAGAAACAGAAGAAGAAAGCCTTCTTAAATCCGGTACTGAGACAAACGATATTTCCAAAGGCTTTGAATTAACTTTTGACAAATTTATAGTTGCTCCTACAAACCATTTTGCATACATTGCGGCTAACACAGTAGCACAGAAACCCGGTAGTGTTCATAACCCGTTATTTATTTACGGTAAATCAGGACTTGGAAAAACTCACCTTCTCAAGGCAATTTATGCAGAGCTTACCACTAACAGACCGGAGCTAAATATTCTTTATACAAATGGTGAGAGCTTTATGAATGAAATGATTGCTCACATTGCAGAAAAGAATATGAGAGAATTTCATAATAAATTCAGAACACCCGATGTTCTTCTTGTAGATGATATTCAGTTCATTGAAAATAAGCCTTCCGTTCAGGAAGAATTTTTCTACACCTTTGAAGAACTTATAAGCAGAGGTAAGCAAATTGTTATTTCATCAGATAAGCCTCCTAAAGATATTAAATCTCTTGAGGACCGTCTGAGCAGCCGTTTTATTTCAGGACTCCTTGCAGATATTCAACCTCCTGAAATAGAAACGAGAATAGCAATTATTAAAAAGAAAGCTCAGATTTTAGATATGGAAATTCCCGATGATGTTGTTAAATACATTGCGGAAAAGCTTAAAAACAATGTTCGCCAGCTTGAAGGTGTTGTTAAAAAGATATATGCACTTTCTTCAATAAATAACAAAACTCCTACAATTGCACTTGCAAATGATGTTATTAAAGACGTTATTTATTATGCACAGCCTACAGAGGTTACTATAAAAAATATTATTGAGCAGGTTTCAAAAGCTTTTGGTGTTACTCCTGATGATATTCAGTCAAATAAGAAAAAAGCTGAAATAGTAAATGCTCGTCAGTTTGCAATGTACATTATGCACGAGGTTACACCGCTCACACTTGAAGAAATAGGAAAGCAATTCGGTAACAAAAAGCACTCTACTGTTCTTTACTCGTGCGAGGCTGTTGAAGAAAAAATAGAAGAAAGCTCACAGCTTAATGCTATTGTTTCTGAGATAATGAAAAATGTTAAAGAAGAGTAAAAGTTATCTACAAATTAACACTAACTTACAATTTGTTATAAACAAAACTGACAATTAAATTATTTTTGACAGATAATAAACATTTATTGAAAATTTTTCTACATAGGGTTAAAGCTCATAAATCCTTTAAAATGAACGCGTAAGAAAGTTATAAACAATTCTACACACCCTACTACTACTTCTATTAATATTTATTATTTGCTTTGCAAAACGAAAAATTAAATTTCGTTCTGTCTCTGTTAAAAATTAAAATCTATTTTTATTTTCTTTATCCGGAGGAAAAATTATGAAAATTACATGTAATACATCTATCCTTGCAGAAGCTTGTAACATTGTTCAGAGAGGTGTTTCTCAAAAAAGTACAATTCCTGCTACTGAAGGTATCTTTATGCAAGCAAAAAATTCAAGACTTACTCTTTCAGGCTATGACCTTGAAGTAGGAATTACTACAGTAATAGATTGCAGTGTTGAAAGTGAAGGAAGCATAGTTCTTAATTCTCACTTACTTTGTGATATTTTAAGAAGACTTCCTAATGAATTAGTTTCAATTGAAATTGATGAACATAACTTATGTAAAATCCATTCAGGTGACAGTGAATTCTCTCTTATAGGTATTCCTGCAGATGATTATCCTGAATTACCTACTGTTTCAGGCGGATTCCCGTTTGTAATCAAAAAATCACTTCTTAAAGAAATGATAAGACAAACAATTTTCGCAGTTGCAGTTTCAGATTTGAAACCTGTTCATAAGGGAATTAAATTTGAAGTTACAAATAACAATTTAAGACTTATTTCATGTGACGGCTTCAGACTTGCTATAAGAAACGAGTCTATTGAGTATGATAACGATGATTTAACATTTATAGTACCTGCAAAAACTCTTGCGGAGGTTACTAAATTAATCGATGACAGCGATGAACAAATTACTCTTAATATAGGAAAAAAATATATCCTCTTTGAAATAGGAAATTACAGAATTGTTTCACGTCTTCTTGAAGGAGAATTTTTCAACTATAAAAATGCAATTCCTTCTGAAAATTCTACTAAAGCAAGAGTAAATGTAAAACAACTTCTTAACAGTGTTGACAGAACATCACTTCTTATAACAAGTAAAATAAAGAGTCCTATAAGATGTGTTTTTGAAGATAATACCATAAAAATTTCAAGTACTACCTCTTTAGGTGCAGCTAATGATAAGGTTCCTGCTTCTATAGACGGTAAACGTGTAGAAATAGGCTTTAATAATACTTACCTTACAGATTGTCTTAAAACTGTAGATGTAGATGAAATTAACGTTGAACTTAATGGTCCTATTTCACCTATTATTATAAAACCACTTGAAGGAGACAGCTTTATTTTCCTTATTATTCCAATGAGATTAAAAAATGAAGCATCTCAGAACTAATTTTTACAGGTTGTGAATTTTAAATAATGAAAATAAATGTAAAAGTAGCAAAAAAAGAAGTAAAAGAATTCAAATTAAAGGGTGACTTTATACGTCTTGATGACTTACTTAAAAATGTTGGTGTTGTTCAGACCGGAGGTCACGCAAAAATAGAAATTCAGAACGGAATGGCAAAGGTAAACGGTGAGGTTTGCGAAATGCGCGGTAAAAAGCTCCGTCTGGGTGATGAGGTAGAATACGAAAGAGTAATTTACAAAATTGTTTAATTTTAAATTTCAGGAATAAATTATGATAATAAACTCAGTTAATCTGAATAATTTCAGGAATGTTTCAGATATGATTCTTTTACCTGACAGTGAAGTAAATGTAATTTACGGTCAGAATGCTCAGGGTAAAACAAATATTCTTGAAGCTATATGGCTTTTTACAGGGTGTAAAAGCTTCAGAGGAAGCAAAGATAGCGAATTTATTAAATTCAATAACGAATTTTCTAAGATTTCTCTTAATTTTGAAGATAAAATAAGAGAAAAGAAGGCAGAAATTATAATAAGTGATAAAAAAAAGGTTCTTCTTAACGGTGTAGAAAAGAAGAGTACTTCTGATTTTATAGGTGAGTTTTATGCAGTAATATTTTCCCCCTCTCACCTTTCACTTATTAAAGACGGGCCAAATGTAAGAAGAAAATTTTTAGATACTGCCATATGTCAGTTAAAACCGAAATATGCCAAAACTCTGAGTGCATACAGAAAAATAATTCTTCAGAGAAATTCTCTTCTTAAGGATATTCAGTACCACAGTGAGCTTTATGATGTTTTAGACAGCTGGGATGAGCAATTAGCAAAATATTCCGCATTAATTATTAATGACAGAATAAAATACATAAATCTATTAGGAAAGCACAGCGAGGAAATATATTCCGGTATTTCTGAAAATAAAGAAAAGCTTACTTTAAAATATATTTATGCAGCAGAAAATACTGAGCTTAAGGATGTTAATGATATTTATTCTTTTATGCTTGAAAAAATTAAAAGCAGCAGAAATGAGGATATTCTTTTAAAAACAACTTCTGTCGGCCCTCATCGTGATGATATTGAAATAAATATTGACGGCATAAGTGCAAGAAGCTTCGGCTCGCAGGGGCAGCAGCGTTCCTGTGCATTGGCTTTAAAGCTCGGAGAAAGCGAAATTATAAAAAGTATAACGGGAGAAAATCCTGTTGCTCTTTTAGATGACGTTATGAGTGAGCTCGATGAAAAAAGACAGGATTACGTTTTAAATCATATTAAAGAAAGACAGGTTTTCCTGACCTGTTGTGATCCTTCTCAGGTTTTAAGGCTTTGTAAAGGAAAATCCTTTTTAATAGAAAACGGTAATTTAAAAGAAGAAAAATAAAAAAGGAAAAATTTTATGTATATTCATATCGGACAAGATACTGTTATAATAGATGAAGAAGTAATAGGTATTTTTGATATGGAAAATACCACTGTTATGAAAAGTACAGTTGATTATTTGAATACAGCAGAAAAAAACGGAATTGTAAATAATGTTGCTCCGTTTGAATTGCCTAAATCCTTTGTTGTAACAAATACAAAAAAGGGGAAGAAAATTCATATTTCGCCTGTTTCTGTAGGAACAATTTTAAAAAGAACGGAAAATAAAATTCCTACATAATTAACTTTTATATATATACACTTAAAAATACGGAGGTTATGGTTTTGGAAGAAACAAATGTAAAAACCGAAGCAGAATTAAAAGAGGAAGAATTAGAACAAGCAGTTGTATTGGAAGAAAGTAATATTGACACAGTTGTTACTGAAAAATATGACGCAAGTGCTATTCAGGTTCTTGAAGGACTTGAAGCTGTAAGAAAAAGACCTGGTATGTACATAGGTTCAACCGGTCCTAAGGGTCTTCATCACCTTGTTTATGAAATTGTGGACAACTCTATAGATGAGGCTTTAGCAGGGTTTTGTACAGATATTGATGTAGAGATTTTACCCGGTGATGTAATTACCGTGCGAGATAACGGCCGTGGTATTCCTGTAGGAATAAATGAACAGCAAGGCTTGCCTGCTGTTACGGTTGTTCTTACCGTTCTTCATGCCGGCGGTAAATTCGGCGGAAGCGGTTATAAAGTTTCAGGTGGTCTTCACGGTGTTGGTTCATCTGTTGTTAATGCCCTTTCAGAATGGTTTGAAGTAGAGGTTTCTCAGGACGGTCACGTTCATTATCAACGTTTTGAAAGAGGTAACCCTACTTGCGACCTTAAAATTATAGGTGATACAGATAAAACAGGTACATTAATAAGATTTAAAGCAGATCCTGAAGTATTTACCGAAACAACTGTTTATGAATTTGAGGTTCTTGAAAGAAGATTAAGAGAACAGGCATTCTTAAATGCAGGGCTTTCAATTTCTCTTACAGATAAAAGAAATCTTGATGAAGAAAGAGCAGAGGTTTATTGTTACGAAGGCGGTATTTCTTCATTTGTTGATTTTGAAACAAAAAAGAGAGGCTTAACAGCTCTTCACGAAGAGCCTATTCATTTTTCTGCAGTCAGCGGTGACAGAGAGGCTAATATTGCTCTTATGTACAACGACAGCTATAATGAATTACTTTTAAGCTTCGCAAATAACGTAAGAACTATTGACGGCGGTACTCACGAAACAGGCTTTAAGACTGCACTTACAAGAGTATTTAATGATTACGGTAAAAAATACAATCTTTTAAAGGATAACGACAAAAAGCTTTCAGGTGAAGATGTAAGAGAAGGTCTTACAGCAGTAATAAGTGTTAAGCTTACTGAGGCACAGTTTGAAGGCCAGACAAAGGGTAAATTAGGTAATACAGATATTACTCCTATAGTTTCAAAATGTGTTTATGAGAAGCTTATGACATATTTTGAAGAAAACCCTTCAGTTGCAAAAGAAATTTTCTCAAAAGCGCTTGATGCTTCAAGAGCAAGAGAGGCTGCAAGAAAAGCAAGAGATAATGCAAGAAGAAAATCAGTTCTTGAAAGCAACTCTCTTCCGGGTAAGCTTGCAGACTGCATTGAAAAAGACTCATCTAAAACTGAAATCTACATAGTAGAGGGTGACTCTGCGGGTGGTTCAGCAAAAATGGGTCGTGACAGAATGATTCAGGCAATTCTCCCTCTTTGGGGTAAAATGCTTAACGTAGAAAAGGCAAGAGTTGACAAGGTTATAGGCAATGATAAATTAACTCCTGTTGTTCTTGCTCTGGGTACAGGTATTGGCGAAGAATTTGATATTTCAAAGCTTCGTTATGATAAAATTATTATTATGGCCGATGCCGACGTCGACGGTGCTCACATAAGAACACTTCTTCTTACATTCTTCTTCAGATATATGAGAGAATTAATAGAAGACGGTCACATTTATTTAGCACAGCCGCCTCTTTACAGATTAAGTAAGGGTAACAAGCATCACTATGCATATTCAGATGCTGAACGCGATGAAATTATGGCAGACGGTACAAACTATGCAATTCAACGTTACAAGGGTCTTGGTGAAATGGACCCGGAGCAGCTTTGGGAAACTACTATGAATCCTGAAACACGTCTTATGCTCCGTGTAACTCTTGAGGATGCAGAGGAAGCAGATGAAACCTTTTCAATTCTTATGGGTGATAAGGTAGAACCAAGAAGAGAATTTATTGAGAAAAACGCAAAGTATGTTAAAAATCTTGACGTTTAATTTAAAATAAGGAAGTATTTATAAAAGGATGAATTAAATAACAATGTTGAAAATACGGGCGTTACTCAAGGTGTAAATAATCTTCCCGACCCGTATGCAAATCAAAAAATAGTTAATGTTGATATCAATAAGGAAGTAAGGACTGCCTTTCTTGACTATTCAATGTCAGTTATTGTTTCCCGTGCTCTTCCGGATGTACGTGACGGCTTAAAGCCTGTTCACAGAAGAATTCTTTATACAATGTATGAGAATAACCTTACTCCTGATAAGGCTTACCGTAAATGTGCCGATACAGTTGGTTCTGTGCTCGGTCGTTACCATCCTCACGGTGACGCATCTGTTTACGATGCAATGGTACGTTTAGCACAGGATTTCTCTATGAGATATATGCTTGTTGACGGCCACGGTAACTTTGGTTCTGTTGACGGTGACCCTCCGGCTGCTTACCGTTATACTGAGTCAAGAATGAGCAAAATGTCACTTGAAATGCTTACAGATATTGAAAAAAATACTGTAGATTTTGTTCCGAACTATGATGATCGTCTTAAAGAACCAACAGTTTTACCTTCAAGATATCCTAACCTTTTAGTTAACGGTTCACAGGGTATTGCTGTTGGTATGGCAACAAATATTCCGCCTCATAACTTAAGAGAAGTTATAGATGCTATTTGTTGTGTTATTGACAACCCTGAAGCAGAGCTTGAAGATATTATGGAGCATATAAAAGGTCCTGACTTCCCTACTGCAGGTATTATTATGGGCAGGTCAGGTATCCGTTCAGCTTATGCTACAGGTAGAGGCAAGGTAATAGTAAGAGCAAAATCTGAAATTGTTGAAGGTAAAAACGGCAGATTCAAAATCATTATTACTGAAATTCCTTATATGGTTAACAAGGCAAGACTTATTGAGTCAATAGCTGACCTTGTTAAAGATAAAAGAGTTGAAGGCATTGCCGATATTAACGACTACTCTTCAGAAAAAACAGGTATGCACATTGAAATTGATATTAAGCGTGATGCCAATGCTCAGGTTGTACTTAATAAGCTCTTTACTTATACACAGCTTCAGTCAACCTTCGGTGTAATTTTACTTGCTATAGTTAACGGCGAACCAAAAATTCTTACTCTTAAAGAAATTCTTCAGAATTACATTGATTTCCAATGTCAGGTTATTGTAAGAAGAACTCAGTTTGACTTAAAAAAGGCAGAGGAAAGAAAGCATATTCTTGACGGTCTTAAAAAAGCAATTGATATTGTTGATGAAATTATTGCAACAATCCGTGCTTGTAAAGGCGGTCAGGCAGAAGCAAAAACTGCTATTATGGAAAAGTTTGATTTTGACGAGCCACAGGCTGCTGCAATTGTTGCTTTCCGTTTAGGTCAGTTAGCAGGTCTTGAAATTCTCAAAATTACAAATGAATTAAACGACCTCGAAGCAAAAATTAATGAATACAGAGAAATATTAGGTTCTAATGAAAAGGTTCTCTCTATTATTAAAGAAGAAATTTCTGTTATAAGAGATAAATTTGGTGATGACAGAAGAACTTCTATAGAAAACGTAAGTGGCGAGGTAGATATTGAAGACCTTATCCCGGAAGAGACTTGTATGTACACATATACTACTATGGGTTACATTAAACGTCAGCCTGTTGATTTATTTACAACTCAACACAGAGGCGGTCGCGGAGTTAAGGGTATGACACGTCGTGAAGATGATGTTGCTGAAACAATGTTTATTTCATCCTCACACGATTATGTAATGTTCCTTACTACAAAGGGAAGAGCCTTCCGCCTTAAGGGTTACGAAATTCCTGAGGGCAGTAAAAACAGTAAGGGTATGAACATTGTAAATCTTCTTCCGCTTGAAAATGGAGAGAAAATTTCCGCAATGCTCAGTGTTCCTTCTGATGATGAGGGTAAATATCTTTGTATGTTTACAAAAAAAGGACTTATAAAGAGAACTGCTTTAAGTCTTTACAAAAATATACGTAAGAATGGTCTTAATGCTATTTCTCTTCGTGAAGATGATGAATTGGTATTTGTAAAGCTTACCTCCGGAGAAGATGAATTACTTATAGCTACTAAAAAGGGTATGTGCATACGTATAAATGAAACAAATGCACGTCCTTTAGGCAGAACAGCAACAGGTGTTAAAGCTATTACTCTTAAAGAGAGTGATGAATTGGCAGGTGTGGCAGTTCTTCACGAGGGTGGTAAGATTCTTACCGTAAGTGAAACAGGCTACGGCAGACGTAGTGAAATTACAGATTATCGTTTACAGTCACGTGGAGGTAAGGGTCTTAAAAACTATCACGTTGAAAAATACGGTGATGTTACCGCAGTAAGTGTAGTAGATGATGATGAAGATATTATTCTTATTTCTCAGGAAGGAATTATTATAAGAATTCCTGCAGAGGCAGTAAGAATTTGTGCTCGTCCTTCAAAGGGTGTTAAGGTAATGAAGGTAACAGGTGAGGACAAGGTTGTTACTCTTTCAACAACTGAACACGATGAAGAAGAAGTAAACGGCGACGTTGAAGATGACGGCAGCGCTGAAGAAGGCGCAGGAGATACTTCAGGTGATAATGAGGATGTGGAAATCCCTGAAGATGAAAACGAGGCTGAAACAAACGAAGGAGAATAATAAATGCCTGATAATAATAACAGAGGTAATAGATATAATGACGACTTTGACGCTTACCTTGAATTATTAGATAATCAAAGTGGAAAAAAGAGAACAGTTTCACGTGATTTCAGTAACCTTATGGATGAGTTGAATCATGAAGAGGCTGTGTATGGAAAAAAACATCTTAAGGAAGAGGAGGATTTTCCCTCTTCCGGAAGATTAAGAAGCAGAGAGCAGCTTGAACAGGAATATTTGCAAATAAGAAGACAAGAAATACAGCAAAGAAATGCTGCACAGAAAAATGCTTCTTCAAACAGACCTGAAAATAAGCAAAGAAGAGCATCTGCAAAAGGTAACAAAGAAAAAAATCCGACTCCTCCAAAAATGAAGAAAAACGGAAAATATGTTACTGTGGATGAAATCAGAAAAAACAGTAAAAATCCTGTTGTCAGATGGTTTTATAATCTTTCAAAGAAAAAGCAGAAATTAGTAAAAGCGTTTTCTGTAATACTCGTTATTTTAATTGTTTCAGGTACTGCATTAGGTATATTTATAAATAATAAATTTAATATGATGGGTGACCTGGAAGAATATACAGATAATGTAGTTTATGAGGAAGAAGAGTTTAAAGATATTGACGGTGATATAAATTCAAGCAATTTTAAGGAAGCTCTTCAAAAATGGGCAACAACCGGCAATGACGAAAAAATGAAAAGCAAAAATGTTGTTAATGTTCTTCTTATAGGAGCTGACAGCCGTTCCGGAACAAATACCGGTAACACCGACGTTATGATGCTTGTTTCTCTTAATAAAAAGACCAAGCAGATAAAGTTAGTTTCATTTATGCGTGACAGCTACCTCTATATTGAAGGAAAAAACAGTTCATACTGTGCAAAGCTGAATGCTGCATTTTCAATGGGCGGTCCTGAAACTCTTATGAACACAATAGAAAATAACTATAAAATAGAAATTGATAATTTCGTTATGGTTAATTTTGAATCATTCAAATCTATTATAGATAAAATGGGCGGAATAACTGTTGATGTTCAGAAATATGAGGCAAATTATTCCAATACAAAGTATGATTTGTCTATGCCTTATGGTGAAGACGTTACTCTTACAGGTGAAGAAGCTCTTATTTTCTGCAGAATAAGAGGTTGCGATGCTGACGGTGACGTAAGCAGAACAAGAAGACAGCGTCAGGTAATAAATGCTATTATGGACAGAGTTAAAAATGCATCAATTACCGACCTTAACACATATCTTAATGCATTGTTGCCATATATATATACAGGCTTCAGCAAGAGTCAGATTCTTTCTTTAGGTATGAAAGCAATTTCTAACGGCTGGGCAACTTACTCAAGAAGTGAGCTTCAGATTCCAACTCCTGAAACACGCACAAGCGGTAGTATGGGTGGCTGGATATGGGTTATTGACTATCAGCTTGCTGCCCAGACTCTTCAGAACGAGCTTTACGGACAGACAAATATAACCCTTGAAGAAGGAAGAACAACTTTAATAGATGTTTACAGAGGAACAAGCGGTTCAGGTTCAGCCTCAGGCGGCGGTTCAAGTACTCCTGTTAAGGATGTAGAGGTTGAAGAAAGCGAGCATACTACTGCTCCGAAGGAAGATGTAAAAGAAGAGGTTACTGAAGAAATATTTATTACAGAGCCTGAAACTACCGAGGCAACAACAAGAGCTCCTGAAACAGAAGCAGAAGTTACTGAAGCGACAACAGCTCCGGAAACAACTGTTGCGGAAACTGAGCCTGTTGAAGAAGAAACAGAAGACGAGGAAACAATGATTTTTGAAACACTTCCTGAAGATATGTATGAAATGGATGAAGAAATAGAATGATTTTTCGAAAAAATAACAAACAAGAGGATGTTTTAAAACGAAAAAGCTATTATGGCTTTGCAAAATATTATCCCGGAAAAATGGGGACAAAAAATTACGTTATAGGTGAAAGTCGTGTTGCAAAAAAGAAAGAACGCATAAGAAACATTTTAATATTTTTAGGTTTTGTAGTGCTTTTTCTTATATCGTTTTTTATAACAAGTGTTTGTTTTGAAATTTCAGAAAGACCTGTTTTCTAATAATTGAGGGGATGTAAAAAATATAAGTTTTTTACATCCCTTTTCAGATTAGAGAGTGAACTGATTTTAATTTAAGGAGTTTTGGTATGTATACAATAATAGACTACTTAAATAATTATAAGAACATAAAGGTAAAAGATGTTCATTGGAATACTCTTGATAATTTACTGTGTGCTGTTTTAGTGTATGTACCTATTGAAGGCTTCAGCAAAAAAATTTCTTTAGAGGAATTTTATAATATTTCTCAACAGAAAAAGCCACTACCTGAAATGATGGGTGAAATGGTAAGAACGGCTTATATAATGCTCGACATAATAAAGGACAGTGACCGCTACAAAAATATAAAAGTGAGTAATTTTATAAATATGAAAAATGAAAATACTCAGTTCGGGGCGGCAACCTTCAGAGTCAGCGGAAAAACAATTGTCTGTTATAAGGGTACAGATTCTTCACTTATAGGGTGGATCGAAAATTTCCGTGTTACATATTCTTACCCGACATTCACACATAACCTTGCAATAGAATATTTAAAAACAAATACACATATGCTTACAGACAAAGAGGTGTATGTCGCAGGGCACTCAAAGGGCGGAAATTTAGCAATGGTAAGTGCTATGGAGGTACCATTATCAATAAATAAAAAAATCAAAAAAATATATAATATTGACGGGCCGGGTCTCAGAAAGGAACAATTTGAAAGTGTAGCCTTTAGAAATATTTCTGACCGACTTGTAAATGTTTTACCAACAGGCTCTGTAGTTGGTGTTCTGTTGTATAATGAAAATTATAATGTTGTTAAAAGTAATGCAATTGCTTTTTCTGAGCACTACCCTGTTACCTGGAATGTTTTCGGAGAATTTTTCGTTCCCGGTGTAATTTCAACAATAAGCTCACAGCTTCATGAAAACACGACAACAGGAACAGAAAATCTTGACCCCGGTAAAATGCAGGATGCATTTGAAACTATATTTTTAAATTTAGAAAAAAATTATTCTTCAAAAATTAATTTTTCCTTTGAAGATTTAAGAACATTTTACAGAAATATGAAAAATCTTGACCCTGAAATTTCACAGAGTATAGAAAAAATAATAGGCTCTGTTTTAAAAATAGGGGCAGGAAAGAATTAGAGTGAATTATGGAAAATACGAAAAATAAGAAAAATACGAGAAAAATAGCACTTTCTGCAATGCTTCTGGCACTTTCCTTTGTATTACCGTTTTTTACGGGGCAGATTCCGGAAATAGGAGCAATGCTTTGCCCTATGCACATTCCGGTAATGCTGTGCGGGTACATATGCTCTGCTCCCTGGGGATTTATAGTAGGGCTTACAGCACCTCTTTTACGATCTGTAATATTAGGAATGCCACCACTTTTTCCTACAGCTGTTGCAATGTCATTTGAGCTTGCTGCTTATGGATTTATGACAGGATATTTGTTTAAAAAGCTTCCTGAGAAGAATGTATATATTTATATAAATCTTGTTATTTCAATGGTAGTCGGCAGAGTTGTATGGGGAATAGTGATGTTCATATTAATGGGGTTGAACATAGAAAAATTCGGATTTTCCGTTTTCTTTACTTCCGCAGTTGTAAATGCAATTCCTGGAATAATTTTACAGCTTATTCTTATTCCTGCAGTAGTAATAATCCTTAAAAAATCTTCAATTTTGAAAAAAATATAATAAAATGAGCTGTAAAAAAAACTGCGTTTTTTTACAGCTCATTTTTAGGGGATAGGGAAAAAAGATGCAGAATGGACAAACTGAGCAAAATCAAGGCGATAGCCTGTATTTTGCTTGCCCGAAGGCGTACAATGGTACGTCGAGTGGCGAAGTTTGTTCATAGTAT
>JAFVWD010000266.1 GCA_017501865.1 Clostridia bacterium
GAGGATGCTGTAAAAGAAGGGTTAATTGATTCCTTAGGGAGTCTTTCTGATGCTCTTGATTGTCTTTATGAAATGATAGAAGCGAATGAAAAAGATGATACAGACGATATAGAATAAAAAATGTACGGAGGTGAATATATGGATGTTTTAAAGGCTTTTTTGATGGGTGTTATTCAGGGAATAACTGAATTTTTACCTATTTCAAGTAGCGGACATCTTTCACTTTTCAGTCATTTTTTTGATTTGGATACAGAAATTTCGGGGTTGTATTCCTCGATGTTACATATAGGTACGTTGGTTGCAATTCTTCTGTTTTTTTATAAAACAATTTATGAGTTGTTCATTGAATTTACTCTTTGTTTAAAGGATATCAGTAAACGCAGATTTACTTTGGATTTTAAAAAAATGTCTACAACACGAAGAATGTTGTTTATGTTTGTTATATCGTGCTTACCGTTATTGCTTTTACTTCTTCCTGCGAGAGATGGTAAGAATATAATAGAAGCAGTTGAAATTTTTTCGGCTGATGACAGTGTTTTAGCTGAGGGTATTTGTTTTATTATAAACGGAGCAATATTATTATTGGCTATGATAGTCGAAAAATCATTCAAGAAAAAAAGAAATATCGGCATTATTCCTGCATTTTTAATAGGAACAGCTCAAGCGGTTTCTGCTTGTTTTCCGGGAATTTCACGTTCAGGTACAACGATTTCTACAGGTTTGATTTGTGGTGTCGGAAAAAAGAATATGATTATGTATTCATTTATACTGAGTATTCCTACGGTATTTGCTGCAGGATTTATTGAGTTTCTGGATGCAATGAAAACACCTACTTATATACCGGTTCTGCCTCTGATTGTCGGTGTTGTTACTTCGGCAGTAGTAGGAGTGTTTTCAATAAGTGTTCTGAAAAATTTATTAAAGAAAAATAAACTGAAATATTTTGGATATTATTCTCTGGTGCTTGGTGTAATTGTTACAGTAATAGGGATAGTTGAAAACTTATTGAAACAAGGAGTGTAAAAATGGCAGCACAAAAGAAACCCACAAAAAAGAATAATTCAACAAAGTCAAAAGCCAAAAACACTAAAAACAATAAACCTTTTGCTGAATCAGGTAAAAAGCAAGGCATTGTTTTCGGTGTGTTCATTTTTGCTTTATTTATGGCAGCTGTCGTATTTATAGATGCAGCCGGTCCCTGGGGATATGCAAGAAATTTCTTTTTCGGCTTATTTGGCTGGAGTGCATTTTTGGTTCCCTTCTTTTTGCTTTTGGTAAGTGTAGTTGCGGCAATCGGAAAAGACTCACGCAAGTATAAATACCGCGTAGTAGAAGGTGTTGTTTTATTTACGCTTTTAATGGCTTTCATACATATTGTTTCAGTTGATGAAAAGCTTCTTTATGGCGAACAAATCAAGCATAGCTATATGGTTTTTAAATCATACAACGGACAAGGTCCGCGTTTTGGTACTGGTGTTTTCGGTGCGTTGTTTGGTGGTTTACCATTGTTATTTACCGGTGGAAATAAGCTTGCTGCCGGAATAATAACTGCCTTAATAATTTTTGCCTTGTTTATGATTTTCTCAGGAACATCAATATTAAAACTCGTGCGCTCACTTAAGACACCTGTTGAAGTTGTTGGTGATTACGCAGAGGAAAAAATTGAAAGTATGAAGGAAACTTACGAAACAGTTTCTCAGGATGTTCAGGAATTAAAAGCAAAAAATGCTGAAAAACACAGAGCAATGCGTGATCAGTCTACTCGAAAAAAACGTCTTGACATTGACATTCCTCTTGGTGAAGAGGAGAGCGAGCCCGATATGGGTCTTGATAACGTTTTTGAATCCAAAGCTTATAAAACTGTCGCAGAGCTTAACAAAACTTCGCTTAATATGAATGATTTTCCGGATGTTGAACCTGAGGAAGAGATTCAGCTGCTTGACAGCTTCGAGGATGATTATAACGTTGAAGACTTATCATATGAAACAGGTGCTGATAAAGCAGATGAATTATTGGAAAAAGCAGTAAATGATATTTCATCAAAAAAACAAGCCGATAACAGTTTTTATTTTTCAGATGAGATTGAAGAACAATCAAATGATATTAAGATTGATGATGAACCGATGAGTATAGCTGAGGAACTGCCCGCTGATGATGAAAATAATGATGAGGACGAAGAGTTTGTAGTACCTGAAATAAAGGAAACTGAGTTCAAATATGAGCTTCCTCCTATTGATTGTCTCGATTTGCCTAAAAATAAGGCAGGCTTTGATGACTCAAAGGACCTTGAGGATAAAGCTAACAGAATTGTTGAGACACTTGCATCCTTCGGTGTTGGTACAAAGATTGTAGATATTTGTAAAAGTCCGTCTGTTACGCGTTTTGAGCTGCAACCGAATCCCGGTGTTAAAATAAGTAAAATTACTGCACTTGCCGATGATATTGCAATGAATCTTGCAGCTTCGGGTGTGCGTATAGAAGCACCTATACCAAATAAAAATGCAGTAGGAATTGAGGTTCCGAATTCAGAAAAAACAATGGTTTCTTTAAGAGAGATTGTTGACAGTAAAGAATATAAAAATGCAAAATCCAAATTAACGGTTGCATTAGGACGAGATATACAAGGTGTTCCGACTTGTGCAGATTTAGCAAAAATGCCTCACTTGCTTGTAGCGGGTACGACAGGTTCGGGTAAATCAGTTTGTCTTAATGCTATGATTGTGAGCTTGCTTTATAATGCAACTCCTGATGAAGTAAAGCTTATAATGATTGACCCTAAAAAGGTTGAGTTTACTGTTTACCGTTCAATTCCGCATCTTTTGGTTCCTGTAGTTTCTAACCCAAGAAAAGCAGCAGGTGCTTTGTCGTGGGCAGTTGCAGAAATGGACAAGCGTTATGCTTTATTTGCAGAAAAAGGTGTAAGAAACCTCCAAGGCTATAATGATTATGCTGCTTCTGAAGATCTTCCTAAAATGCCTCAGATTGTTATTATTATTGATGAGCTTTCAGATTTGATGATGGCTGCTTCAAACGAGGTTGAGGATTCAATTTGTCGTCTGGCACAGAAGGCAAGAGCGGCAGGAATGCATTTGATAGTTGCTACTCAACGTCCTTCGGTTGATGTTATTACAGGTCTCATTAAAGCAAATATTCCGAGTAGAATTGCTTTTGCCGTTAAGTCGCAGATTGACTCAAGAACTATTATTGATACTCAAGGTGCAGAAAAACTCCTTGGTAATGGTGATATGCTTTACTGTCCGGTAGGACTTTCAAAGCCTGTCAGAGTTCAGGGCTCATATCTTTCTGATGAAGAAATTGAGAGAGTTATCTCTCATGTGACTTCTCAAGGTGAAGTAAAATATGATGATACGGTTATTCAGGAGATTGAGCGTAATTCAGCACCTAAAGAAGATAAGAAAAAATCTGCCGACGCAGGTGTTGATTCAACAGGTTATGGTGAAGACGGCGATGAGATGATTCCGAAGGCTATAGAACTCTTTATAGAACAAGGAATGGCCTCAGGCTCACTTCTTCAGCGTAAATTGAAGTTAGGATATGCACGTGCTGCGCGTATAGTAGATGAACTTGCTGAGAAGGGTATAGTAGGTCCTTATGAGGGAAGTAAGCCGAGAAAGGGTTTAATAACAAAAGAGCAATGGTATGAAATGCAGGCTCGCTCTGCTTCGACTCAACCAAAACAACTCACCATTGAAGAGGTTACGCAAAAGGCGCCTGTGTTTACTGTTGAGGAGACACAACCTGAAGAAGATAATCCGGGTATGTCTGATGATTATAATTATTTCGGTGGTGCTGTAAATACCGATGATATTGAGGAATAATTATGGATATATTTGTTGAAAGAATTGATGGAGATTACGCACTTTGCAGATTAAACGACAGAGAAAAAAATCTGATAAAGCTGCCATTAAGAGAACTTCCGAAAGATGTAAAGGAGCTTTCTGTAGTTACCTTGAAATCTAACGGAACCTTTTTTCTGAACGACTATGCAAAAGAGTTGCGGATGGAAAAAATTGCAAAAAAACTTAAATGTAAAAAATATATTTTTACAAATTACAGAGAATTTTAAAAAAATCTCAAAAAAGTATTGATTTTTCAATAAAGTAGTGATATACTTTCATAGCAAAAACTCACGCAGGGGAGATTAGAAGTGTCAGGTGCATCCCAAATGATGTGGCATTTCTGAGTTGATACCTTGCGGCGGTTTAACAAAAAGGAGGACAATAATATGTCAGTAGTATCAATGAAACAACTTCTCGAAGCAGGTGTTCATTTCGGTCACCAAACAAGAAGATGGAACCCAAAAATGGCTCAATACATCTTCACAGAAAGAAATGGTATTTACATCATCGACCTTCAGAAGACTGTTAAGAAGCTCGAAGAAGCTTACACATTCATCAACCAAATCGCACAAGACGGTGGCGAGGTTCTCTTTGTAGGTACAAAGAAACAGGCACAGGATTCTGTTAAAGAAGAAGCAGAACGTTGCGGTATGTCATTCGTTAATGCTCGTTGGCTTGGTGGTATGCTTACAAACTTCAACACAATTCAAAGAAGAATTAAGAGACTTGCTCAGTTAAAGGCTATGGCTGAAGACGGCACTTTCGACCTTCTTCCTAAGAAAGAAGTTATTAAGCTCAACCTCGAAAGAGAAAAACTTGAAAAATTCATGGGTGGCATTACAGAAATGAAGAAAATGCCAGCAGCAATGTTCATTGTTGACCCAAGAAAAGAAAGAATTGCAGTTCTCGAAGCAAAGAAACTCGGTATTCCGATTGTTGCTATCGTTGACACAAACTGCGATCCTGATGAAATTGATTATATAATTCCTGGTAACGACGATGCTATCCGTGCAGTAAAACTTATTGCAGGTGCTATGGCAGATGCTATTATTGCTGGTCGTCAAGGTTTACAGACAATCCCTTCTTCAGAAGCAGCAGAAGAAGTTGCTGAAGAAGTAGCAGAAGACGCTGAATAATTTGAAAATATTAAATA
>JAFVWD010000267.1 GCA_017501865.1 Clostridia bacterium
GACTTCAACATCTTCCACCTCACCGTCAGGCTGAACACGTTTACTTGAAACTGCACCACCGTAGGTTATAACATCAGTATTAAGCTCACCCTTTTCATTTCTCGACAAATCTACTCTGAAAAGCGTACCGCGTACCGCTAAAACAGCATTAGGTGTATTAATTATAAAATCCTCATCTACAGCGAGTGGTTTGGTAACCTCACTTACAATAGAACCTCTTTCTATTCTTATTGCCGTTTTCCCGTTACCTAACTCTTCAAACACTGCCTTACTACCCGACTCAAGCTTTACATACTTGTCATCATCAAGCACCATTCTTATGTAGCTGTTACCTGAGGTAACTACAGAATACCCCTCCTCCAGGTGCATACCCGTATAAGCAGAATATTCCATATTATCGTGAACTACACCTACCGTACCGGAAATTTCAATAACACGTATGGTTCTGTAGCCTTCACTTTTTTCACCCATTGCAAGAACTGTGGTCAAAGCAGTTACAACAAGTGCTGTAATTACAAATACAATTACAGAAATTTTCGCTTTTTTAGTTTTCAGCATTTCTTTCATTCACAGTTCTCCTTTCGTTAAATATGGGTAATCACTTCAAAAAGCCATCCTTTTCAAGCTGTTGCAACGATTTAAGCTTATTTTCAAAGGATGATGTTTCTATTAATACTGTTGCATTGCTGAAATATTTATCGTAGCAATCATAAAACATTTTTCGCTCAATCTTACCATCACCCCAAGCAAGATGAAGATCGCTTTTCAAATCGTTATCATTTATATGAATATGTCTTACATATTTGCCTGTTTCTTTCGCCCAGACTTCTGCTTTTACGCCTGAAACAGATGCGTGAGCCCAATCAAGACAGAGACCGAAATTTTCGTACTCACTTAATTTTTTCGCTAATCCCGCAATGATATCCGGCGAAATATCAAACATATTTTCAAGATAAACTGAAATATCGCCGTTCTCCTTTAAAACACTCTGCCATATTTCAGTATTTTGTTTTATCCAATTATCAATATAATCTGAAGAGTTTAAAAAGGGATTGTAGTTTGTATGAAACACAACCGCCCCGGCACCTACTTCACGTGCTGCGTCAATACTCTGATTTATACGAAGCAACGAAATCTCTCTAATTTTCGAGTCGACACTAAATGGTATAACATCGAAAAATGCACCATGCAAAGTTGTGTATGACGGCAAGTCTTGTTTTTTGTACTCGGTAATTATTTCTTTAACCCGTGCTTTATTATCAAGAACATCCGGCATATAAAAGTCATTATACTCGAAACCAAGATTATATTTTTTCTGAAGCGACATTGTCCCCTCTACGTCCTTAATATCCGGAATAATGAGTATTTTGTTCATAAATTACACACCCTCCGGACTTGTATACCCGTTAACACCTGTAACGGTATAAACAAATATGCCGTTAGATTTGCCCTTAAGAGGTATTTCGCCAATATCTTCAACTGTAATTCTGTCGCCTAATGCTTCATAAACTGCCTGACTTATGTAAACATTTCCTCTTGGAGCATTAGATTCAAGTCGTGCTGCAGTATTTACTGTGTCACCAATTGCTGTATAGTCCATTCTGAACTCACATCCTATATTACCGACAACCGCAGGTCCGCAATTGACTCCGACACCAAAGCCTACATGCTTGCCGTAACGCTCTACAAATTCGCTTTCAATCTTATTGCCGCCCTGAACAATATCCCAAGCGGTAAGAACTGCTTTATAAATATAGTCATCTGTATCAAACGGTGCGTTGAACACCGCCATAGTTGCATCCCCGACAAATTTATCAAGGGTACCGCCGTGACGGAAAATACAACGTGTTGTAAGCTCAAGATAACCGTTAAGAATATCAACAACCTGTTCAGGCTCAAGACTTTCAGAAAGAGTTGTAAATCCACGTATATCCACAAACAGAACTGCAATGTTTCTGTTTTCGCCGCCAAGCTTCAACTCATATGTACCGTCCTTGGCAATTTCTGTAACAACCTGAGGTGCTACGTACTTACTGAATGCCTTTTCAATACTTCTTTTAGCCATTCTTGCTTCATAGTAGTGAACCGCAACGTAAATAATTGCTATAACAATTGCTAAAACGGGTACAGAAAGAACATTCATTGTATACCCCTGATTGAACAGCACAAAACCTGCAAGAAGCTTAAGTATAGCTGTAGCAAGACAAACCGCTATTGTCTCTGCCACACTTAATTTCCAGCAAACAAATGTTATAAGAGCAATTATAAATGCGCTTATTAAACCATCAATTGTTTTATTTATATTTTCGAGAGTTCTGCCCTCCATTATAGCTTCAATAACATTTGCGTGAATTTCAACTCCATACATCTGGGAGCTTCTGTCAACAGGGACAAAATAAGCATCCATCATACCTGCAGCATAAGCACCGACAAGAACTATGCAATCATCAAAAGCATTTGCAGGAATATTCCCCTCTAAAACATCAACAAGAGAAACATTCTCGTAATCACCGGGATTTCCGCTATAACGAAAGCTCATGGCCATACTGTCTGTCGGGTAAGAAATTTCCTTACCCTGAGACTTCATAAATTCTTCATAAACCACAGCACTGAAGCTTTTTGTGGTTACATTTTTATCTTCGTTAAAACGCAAAAAACTACTTCTTATAAAGCTGTCGTCGTTATCCATAAGAGCATTAACGAAACCGACATTTACAACATTTCTTAATTCTTTATACGGCAAAACCTTATCCTTAACGGTCATTGAGTTTTCTACGAGTCCGCCGCTTTTATCCTCTTGTAGCTCCTTAGAAAAGGCATAGCTGAAGCCACAAACAACATTCCCGTATTTTTTACAGGCTTCTGCAAATTCCTTATCAGTCTTTTTATCCTTATCACTTGCAAGAAGAATATCGAACCCGATTACCGCAGGGCGCACCTCTTCAGACACACAAAGAGTATTTAAAAGTTTTGTATAAACAGAACGGTCCCAGGTAGAAATATCGCCTAATTTATTCATTGTTTTATCATCAATTTTTATTATCCTTATCTGCCCCATAGTGTCAGAGTGATGATGATACAAGACATCTTCTGCCGTTTTATCTGCTACACTTAAAAGATTTAAATATACCGCTAAAAAGGCAATAACACCCGCTAAAATAGAGGCTGAAATTCTTTTTATAAGTTTCATACAAAACCACCAATTTTAAAAAATAATCACACATTTTAAATATACCATATAATACATAAAAAATCAATATTTTACAATGTGTTTTTTGTTGATTTTCCACTTAAAACTTACACACTTGATACTTGCAACTTTAAAGACACTGTGCTATACTAACATAAAAATTTATTTCGTGTTGGAGTATTTATAAAATGCTTGAAAAACTTCGTGAGAAATTCACTTATACTCAGACAATTGTACTCAGCTTCGTTCTTATTATTTTAATAGGTTCACTTTTATTATCTTTGCCAATTGCCACTGCAAATGGTCAGCCTACACCTATTTTAAATGCGATGTTTACTGCAACAAGTGCAACTTGTGTAACAGGTTTGGTTATTTACGATACATTTACACATTGGTCGACATTCGGTCACATTGTAATCCTTTGCCTTATACAAATAGGTGGGTTGGGATTTATGTCTCTTGTTACAATGATTTCCGTATTCCGCGGAAAACGTATTGGTATATATGAACGAAGACTATTAATGCAATCCGAAGGTAATCTTAGACTTAGTGGTGTGGTAAAACTTTTAAAAAGAATCATAATCGGAACATTTTCGTTCGAGCTAATCGGAGCTGTTCTGCTATCTTTCAGATTTTGCCAAGAGTTCGGATTTTCTCGAGGGATTTTTTTCTCAGTTTTCCATTCCATTTCTGCTTTTTGTAATGCAGGTTTCGATTTAATGGGAGTAGAGTCACCTTTTTCCTCGCTTACAAATTTCCACAATGACCCCTTAGTATGTATTACTCTTATGTTTTTAATAGTAATAGGAGGATTAGGGTTCCTTGTCTGGAACGACATATTAAATTTCAAATTCGATTTCAAAAAATACTCTTTACATTCGAAAATAGTTTTTGCAACCACTTTCATAATTTCTGTTGCTTCAATTTTACTTTTTCTTATTTTTGAAGACAAAAACCTTTTGAACGGTCTTTCCATTGATGAAAAATTACTAAAAGCTGCTTTCCTTTCTATATCCCCAAGAACAGCAGGATTTAATACTTTGGATTTAACTCAACTTTCATCTGGTAGTGAAATTTTAACAATTATTCTTATGTTCATAGGTGGTAGTCCAGGTTCAACTGCAGGCGGTATAAAAATAACTACAGTTGCTGTATTATTCATTTTCACCCTTGCAACTGCAAGACACAATACTCACCCTGAAATCTTCAAACGCTCTATCCCAATAGACACATTGAAACAAGCTTCGTCTATATTCTTTTTATATATATCTGCAGTTATTGTTTCGACCGCTCTTATTGCTACTTTTGAAAATTCGGATATTTCAAATATTCTTTTTGAAGCTGTATCAGCAATTGGCACAGTGGGATTATCTAAAGGTCTAACCCCAACTTTATCAGGAATTTCAAAACTCGTACTGATGATGTTGATGTTTGGTGGCCGAGTTGGTGGACTCTCATTATTTCTTTCTTTAGCAGAAAAGAAAGTTAATGCACCGGTTGACAGACCAAAAGAAAATGTTATTGTAGGTTAAAATTTATTTTATACAGGAGAAATAGTTATGCAATCAATACTCGTAATAGGTGTAGGACGATTCGGAAAACACCTTGCAAAACAAATGCTTGACTTAGGTAACGACGTTGTTATCGTAGATAAAGATGAAGAAAAGGTAGAAGCACTCAACAGTATTTTCCCCGACTCATTTATTGGTGACTGTAAAAATGAAGGCGTTCTTCGTTCATTGGGTATAAATAACTTTGATATTTGCTTCGTTTGTATTGGCAGAGATTTTCAGGCTTCTTTGGAAATCACATCTTTGCTTAAAGAGTTAGGCGCTAAAAAGGTTGTTTCTGTTGCAAAGCGTGACAGACAGGCAAATCTTTTAAAGAAAATCGGTGCAGATGACACAATTTACCCTGAAAGAGAAATAGCAGAAAAAATCGGTATTAAATATAACGCAAAAAACATTTTTGATTTAATTCAGATTACTGATGAATATGCAATTTATGAAATTCCTGTTTTAGTAAGTTGGATTGGCAAAACCATTCAGGAAGTTGATGTCCGTAAAAATTACAAAGTCAATATTATCGTTATTAAAAATGGCGGCAGAGTAACAGGCGCTCCCGGTGCTAACTACAAATTCGTTGAGAATGACCACATAATGATTTTAGGTACTCAACACGATGTTTTCAAATTAGCAAATAAGACATAATAAAAAGCCATCAGCAAATCAATGATTTGTTGATGGCTTTTTAAATTTTATATTATCTATAGGTAGTTGTGCCAATATTATTGCGATAAATACTAATATACAACCAAAAATTTCGTTACCTGTAAGTCTTTCACCAAATACTGCACCTGAAAGTGCTGCAAATACAGATTCAAGACTCATTAAAAGGCTTGCTACCGTCGGACTCAAATTTTTCTGAGAAACAATTTGCAGGGTGTAGGCAACACCGGAAGATAAAACCCCTGCATAAAAAATTGAAATAAATGCAGCTTTAATTAAGCTGAAATCAATTGTTTCAAAAATCAACGCACTGATAAGCGATAACACTCCGACAACAAAGAACTGAACTAATGAAAGACGTACGCCGTCCACTTTTTTTACAAAGAAGTCAATTATTATAATGTGCACACCAAAACAAACTGCGCAAAGTATAAGCATAAAATCGCCGAAATTCAATGCACTCGTTTCACTGACACACAAAAAATACATTCCGACAACACCGAGTGCTATACACACCCACATAAACGGCTTAACCTTTCTTTTTAAGAAAAGTCCCAAAATCGGAACCGCCAATATATAAAGAGTTGTTAAAAAACCCGACTTGCCTACTCCTGATGAAATAATTCCTACCTGCTGTAATGAAGATGCGGCAAACAAAACAACACCGCAAAAAGTACCGCCTAATATTAAATCTTTTGAAAAAAATGTTTTGTATTCGTTATGCTCACCCGTTCCTGATTTTTGCCCGTTTTTATAAATTATAAACGAAACAGGGATAAGTGCTAAAACACCTAAAAAAGAACGTGATGCCAGAAATGTAAATTGTCCTAAAATGTCAAGTGCCTCACTTTGAGCTACAAATGCACTACCCCATATAAAAGCAGCGAGTGTCAGAAGAAGTGACGCAACAATTTGTTTTTTGCGTTCTTGATTTAATGCCATAAATAATCTCCAATAACTGTTAATGGCAAACATTTTAACATAAACCGAAAGCATATTCAATAAAAAAGACTACCGAAAAAAGCTTTTCGGCAGTCGTTATTTTTTACATTTCTAACATTTCACGAACACGTTTAGCCCGGAGGGCATCTCTGCCATTCCTGTCTAACGGACGGTCAACAGAGAGCGAAATTGTTGCAGGTTGCATATTAATCATCATACCCTCAATTTTCGCTGTATCCATTTTTATTATGCCCTTAACCGCACCAAGTCTTACAAGAGACATAAGATCCATAAATTCATCTGTATCAAGAAGCCTTGCATATTTAAGAGTGCCGTAAGCTCTGAAAATTTTATCTTCAGTCACATTGGATTTTAAAATCTCTTCACGCGCACTTCTCTCCTGAGCAGCAATCTGCAGTGTTATAGATTTCAGGTTTTCTATAGCAGCCTTCTCAGAAATGCCTAAAGTAATACTGTTGCTTAATTGGAACATGTCCCCCTTTGCAGCAGCACCCTCGCCATAAGAACCGCGTAATGTAAGACCTAACTTCTGAACCGTAGAAATAAGCTTCGGAATCTGCATTGCAGCTGCAAGACCCGGTAAATGAAGAACTACAGAAGCCTTCATACCTGTACCTATTATAGTAGGGTCCTGTGTAAGGTAGCCGATTCTGTCATCAAATGCAAAATTCAATTTATCTGAAAGACAGTTGTCAATTTCATTTGCCGTTCTGTAAGCCTCATCGAGGGAAAATGCCGCATACATAACCTGAAAACGAATATGGTCTTCCTCATTGAGCATAACACTTACAGCCTCATCCTCAGTAATCAACAGCGCTCTGCCGTCACGTGAGGAAGCAAACTCAGGACTTACAAGATGTCTTTCTGCAAGTGAAACCACCTCGTACTGAGAAAGTGTTTTCATTTCCAGATAATTAAAATTGTAATTATCAAGTGAATCTGTTGCGTTTTTTATAATGGTATTAACCTTTAATTTATCCTGCAGAGAAAGCATATGCGGAAACGGAAAGTCCGACAAATTTCTCACAAGATGAATACTCGTGCTTATGACAACATCATTCTGCACACCTGTTCCCAAATACCACTTTGCACTCATTTTGCCGCACCCCCGTTAACAATATAATTAATTTCATCTCTGAGCTTAGCGGCAGTTTCAAAATCTTCTTTTTCAACTGCTTTTTTCAAATCTGCTTTAAGCTTTTCAACTTTGCTTTGCTGAGTTTTATGAGAATTCTCAAAAGCTGAAGGAACCTTTCCCTGATGTGTTGTCTTGCCGTGAATTTTTCTTAAGGTAGGCAGCAATTTATCATAAAAGGTAGAGTAACATTCAGCACAACCTACTCTGCCGCTCTCCACTATATCATCAAAGCTTTTGCCGCAAAGAGAACATCTTAATGCGTTACCTGAAAGAGTTCTTTCACCTTTACCGAGTAAATCCCTGAAAAGATCACTAAACCCTAAGCCAAAGCCCGAAAAGGAATCGCCATACCCGAGTGAACGTGCACAATCACTGCACAGATGAACCTCTGTTGCACTACCGTTTATAATCCTTTTCATATGCATATTTGCTTCATTTTTCTGACAGTGTTGACAAAGCATAAAAACACCCCCGTGGTTTAGTATATGTTAAATTCAATTATAAATCAAAAAAACAAACAATTCAAGTAAATAAATTAAAACAGTTGACTGAGTAAGCTCAACCAACTGTTAAAAACTTAAATTTACTGAAAATCGTCAAAATTTTCTTTTTTCTCAGTTTCATCAACTTTCGTCTGATTGTTCTGCTCCTGTGTTTTAGCCTGTTTTTTCATCTCGGCAAGTCTGAATGCAATAGCTGCATTCTGAACCTTAATTTCTTCTATCTGTTCCTTAATATCACTTTTTGTTTTGAAGAGCATAGCCAACAGGAAACCGATACTGCCAAAAAACATCACACCAAACACAACAATATAAACACTTAAGTTGTTAGCATCGACAAACGCAAGTAAAAGCACAAGCGGAATCACCAATGTTACTAAAACAAATATAAATGTAATTAAAGCAATTCTTAATTTTGACATTACTCATTCTCCTTTGCTATTCTTTTCAGACCTTCAAATCCGATTCTTACAGATTCAAAAACATCGCGTCCGTAACAGTCATCCTGTTCAATAACAATGTACTTGACGCCGATTTCCTTACAGGCTCTGTAGCAAGCCCCAAGGTCAATATTACCTGTACCGCATTCAGCATATTGTTGCTTATTGTCAACAATTCTCATATCCTTAAAGTGGCAAACCTCAACTCTGCCCTTTAATTTTTTTATATATTCCGCAGGGTTCACACCGCCAACCTGCATCCAATATGTATCAGGAATAAAATAAAGTGTATCAGCAGTAGTTTCTTCTATAAGTCTTTCAAAGGTTCTTTTCCCGTCATAAACTTCAAACTCAAATGCATGGTTGTGGTAACAAAGCTGTTTTCCCTGTGCTTTAAGCTTTGTGCCTATCTCATTACATTTCTGAATAAAGCCCCATACACCCTCATAAGAATCGTGAAGATTAAACGGCATAGCACCTATACCCATATTTTTGCAGTTAATCAAATCATGCTCGGCTGCCAATGCATCAAGATCATTTTTGAAACGGTCGTAAGGCTTGTGAGTAACGCAAACCTC
>JAFVWD010000024.1 GCA_017501865.1 Clostridia bacterium
AATTTATTTTATCTGATGGCTTTTACAATAGTGGTTTGGTTGGTGTTGAATTTCCGAAAGTTCAAAGAGTGGAATCACAGGCATTTTTGTTCTGTCAGAAATTAAGAGAAATATATTTACCCGAATGTAACTCAATAGGAAGGCGTGTTTTTGAGAAAACGAATTTAACGACAATTTTTGCGCCTTATATTGATTATACAGAAAAGTCGATTTTTGAATCAAATTTAACTATTTATGAGGATGAGAAAACTGAAGCCTTATTATATAGAAACGAAGAATTGACAAACGTTAATTTTGAAAAATTGAAAACAATTAGTAGAGATTTTTTTGAGTATTCCGCAGTAAAACAACTTGAACTTTCTGATATTGAATTTATTTATGATTTGCCGACAACAATATCATATTATGAAAAAGATGCCGAGGCTTACAAATCGTTTTATGGAGTTTACGATGAAGCTATAAAAATAGAACTTGTACTTCCTAAGACACTCAAATATTGTGAGCCTGTAGAAAACTACAGATATTCGGGTGTTAACGATTATTGCGTTTACGGTACAAAATGGACATATGCTGAACAATGGGCTCATGCAAACAATGTTGAATTTATTGAAATTACACAAGAAACTGCAATAAGAGAAGATATAGAACCCATCTGGGATGAATGGTCTTATAAACCGTTAGAGTTTGATGCCCGTGGTTTTAACAGAACTTACCAATGGTATGGGTACAACAAAACAAAAGAAAATGCTGTTGCAATTACCGGTGCAACAGAAAAAACTTTTAACCCGGAAAATTACAAACAATATAGGTACTATTATTGCGAAATGACAAGTGTCGATGGTGATTCTATTGTTACTGTAACAAGTGGTACTTGTCACAACAAAATGTATAATATGTTTGCTTTGAATGAAAGTTTTATTGATTACGATAAAAAACTTATTTATACAAAATTAAATAATTGCAAAAATCTTTCAACCATAATTAAAATTCAAAATGAATCAAATTGTTCTGCAACTCCTTCGTTTTCAAACGGATTTTTAAAATTATTCGGAACAGGCTCGAAGGTTGTATTTACTAATGAGGATGGTACATTTGAAACATATACATTAATTATTCCGGGTGATATTAACGGTGATAGTATTATTGACGTTATTGATTTAGCAAATATTGAGTTAACGATGAACAGCCAAAAAGAGCTGACAGGTGAGTATTTTTTAGCAGCCGATACTAATATGGACAATGAAATAACCATTGAGGATTACTCGAGTGCTGTTAATTTAGCTGTATTTGCCAACAAAGCTTGATTTCTGTCAATAAGCACGACTTTTTTTAAGACGATAAATTTTTACTGAATCAATATTTAGTTATATACTTGAAATTTGTTTAGAATAATAAAAAGTCCCCCGACACTCACTTTTAAGAATGTCGGGGGATAGCTATTTAAGAATTAACAAGATCCTTCATATTATAAATACGTGGTGATTTACCTTTTAAAAAGCCGGCGGCATTAACTGCACCCTGAGCAAAAATAGCTCTTGAACGTGCTGAGTGGCTGAGCTTAACAATTTCATCATTGCCGGCAAAAATAACTTCGTGTTCACCAACAATATTGCCACCGCGTATTGCATGGATTCCAATTTCTTTTTTATTTCTCTTTTGTCTTTTTGAGTGTCTGTCATACTCATAATAAACATCAGATAATTCCTGTTTTATGCTGTCAGCTAACATTAATGCGGTTCCGCTCGGAGCATCTAACTTCTGGTTGTGGTGAGCTTCAACAATTTCAATATCAAAGTCATTACCCAAAACCTTTGCTGCTGTTTTAGCCAACTCACAAAGAAGGCTTACACCCATTGACATATTATATGAGAAGAAAACGGGGATTTCTTTTGAAACCTCTTCAACAAATTTTATTTGTTCATCTGAAATACCTGTAGTAGAAATTACAACAGCAGTTTTAGTAGCTTTTGCATATTCCAACATAGACTCAAGCAAAGCAGGGTTTGAAAAATCAATAATAACATCTGCTTCAACCTGTACTTCGGAAAAAGTCTGAAAAACAGGGTAGCCTAAGTTTGTGTCCTCAACTATATCAACACCTGCAACAATCTGACAGTTATCTCTGCTTTTAATAATTTCTGTAACGGTTCTGCCCATTTTTCCGCAACAACCGCTTAAAAGTACTTTGGTCATTTAAACTTCCTCCGCAATTTTCTCTTAAATAAGATTGTGATTCTTTAAAGCTTTTATTAACAAAGCTTTATTTTTTTCGTTAATAGGGGAAAGAGGCATTCGGCATCTGCCTACATCTTTACCCATTAAGCAAAGTGCTTCTTTTACAGGAATAGGGTTAACATCACAAAACAGTGCATTACACAAGTCAATGTATTCTAATTGTAATTCTGCACTCGCTTTAATATTACCGCTGAGTGCAAGCTCTGCTATGTCATGAGTAGCTTTTGGGGCTACATTTGAAAGCACAGAAATAACTCCAACAGCACCTAAAGCCATAAATGCAGTAATCTGGTCATCATTTCCCGAGTAATAATTCAAATTATCCTTACAAAGCGCAACAGTTTTAGCAAAAGCAGAAATATCGCCATTTGCCTCTTTTACACCATTAACAAGTGGTAACTCGGAAAGCGATAAATAAGTTTCAGGTGAAATATTTACACCGGTTCTTGAAGGAACATTATAAAGAATCATAGGTGTTGAAACACGTTTTTCAATATAAGAAAATGATTCAATTAAACCTTCCTGCGAAGCTTTGTTATAATAGGGAGTAACTGTTAAAAGACCGTCAACTCCGCATTTTTCGGCATCATTTGAAAGAATAACGGAATGCATAGTATCATTTGAACCTGTACCCGCAATAACAGGCACACGACCACCTGTAGCATTTACCGCAACTTTTATTGCCTCAAGATGTTCATCATAAACAAGAGTTGATTTTTCACCTGTTGTACCGCATACAACAATGGCATCTGTCCCGTTTTCAATTTGCTCATTAATTAACTCTTCGAAAAGCGGAAAATTAATTTTAAGAGTTTCGTCCTTAAAAGGTGTAACTATTGCAACACCTGCACCTGTGAAAATAGGTTTTTTCAACAGAATGACCTCCCAAAATAATATTTTATTATCAGTCCATATAACCTTCAGCGCAAAGAAGCTCTGCAAGGAGAACAGCGCCGCCTGCAGCACCTCTTAATGTATTGTGTGCAAGGCATACAAACTTATAATCATACTGTGTATCTTCTCTGAGACGACCTATAGAAACTGCCATGCCGTTCTCAAGATTTCTGTGAAGCTTTGTCTGAGGACAATTATCTTCTTCGAAATAGTGAAGGAATTGTTTCGGAGCGCTTGGGAGTTCTAATTCTTGAGCTCTTCCTTTAAATTCTGCCCAAGCTTTAATCATAGCTTCTTTTGTAGGTTTTTTATCGAAACGAACAAAAACTGCACCCATATGACCATCTGAAACAGGAACTCTTATGCATTGAGCAGTGAAGTTTGGTGATGTAGCAGGTATAATTTTACCGTCTTCAATTTTACCCCAAAGCTTAAGAGGCTCTTTTTCGCTCTTTTCTTCTTCGCCGCCAATGAACGGAATAACATTATCAACCATTTCAGGCCATCTTTCGAATGTTTTACCTGCGCCTGAAATTGCCTGGTAAGTACAAACAAGAACATCTTTAACACCGTACTCTTCGTGTAAAGGGAAGAGTGCAGGTACGTAAGATTGAAGTGAGCAGTTAGATTTTACTGCGATAAAGCCACGTTTTGTACCAAGACGTTTTCTTTGAGATTCAACGATTTTAATATGATCTGCATTTAATTCAGGTACAACCATAGGAACATCTTCTGCCATTCTGAAAGCGCTGTTATTTGAAACAACAGGGCACTCAGCCTTTGCATATTTTTCTTCAAGCGCTTTTGTTTCTTCTTTGCTCATATTTACTGCGCAGAAAACAAAATCAACTGAAGAAGCAATTTTCTCAATATCTTTTTCAGCATCAAGAACAATCATATCAAGATATTTTGCAGGAGTAGGCTCGCTCATACACCAACGATCACCAAGTGCTTCTTTATATGTTACCCCTGCAGAACGTGAGCTTGCAGCAAGAACTGTAACATCAAACCAAGGGTGATCACTGAGAAGGAGAGCAAAGCGTTGCCCAACCATACCGGTTGCTCCTATAATACCAACTTTGTACTTTTTCATAAGTACACCTCCGGATTTCTAAAAAATACTTGTAAATACGAAATAAATAGATTATAATATACCTCGCTTACATACCGACATATAATAACATAAAATGCGTTTGTGAGTCAATAATTTTTTGCTATTTAGAAGGTACTTTAATGAATAAATCAGATTTTTTTTACGATTTACCCGAAGAACTCATTGCTCAACACCCTTTAGAACCCCGAGATTCTTCAAGAATGATGGTTTTGTCTAAAGAAAATGATAATATTTGTCATAAACATTTTTATGATATTTGCGATTATTTAAATGAAGGCGATACTTTAATTTTAAATAATACACGCGTCTTACCTGCACGAATTTACGGTGTGAAAGAGGGAACGGGCGCTCTTGTTGAATTCCTTTTACTCAATCAGATTGAAAATGATGTTTGGGAGGCACTTGCAGGACCGGGTAAACGCGCAAAACCCGGAACCTCATTTAATTTTGGTGAAGGTATTTTAAAATGTGAAGTTACCGAGGTTTTAGAAAACGGGAACAGAATCATTAAATTCAGTTATGATAAAGCGGATAATTTTTACAATATTCTTGACAAAGTTGGGCAGATGCCGTTGCCTCATTACATCACAGAAGAGCTTGAAGATAAAGAACGCTATCAGACGGTATATTCTAAAGAATTAGGTTCTGCTGCAGCTCCTACGGCAGGTTTGCATTTTACTAATGATATTTTAGCCAAACTGAAAGAAAAAGGTGTAAACATAGGTTATGTTACTCTTCACGTAGGTTTGGGTACTTTCAGACCTGTTAAGGCTGAAAAAATTGAAGATCACAAAATGCACTCTGAGCATTATCATTTACCTGAAGAAACAGCAAAGCTTATTCTGAATACAAAAAAATCAGGGGGAAGGGTAATTGCTGTAGGAACTACAAGCTGTCGTACACTTGAATCTGCGGCAACCTTTTGTGGTGAAATAAGAGAAGACGATAGAAATACCGATATTTTCATTTACCCGGGCTATAAATTCAAGTGCATTGATGGTCTTATAACCAATTTTCATTTACCCGAAAGCACTTTGATTATGTTGGTTTCAGCTTTTTATGGCTATAATAAAACTATGAATGCATATAAAACAGCAGTCGAAGAAAATTACAGATTCTTTTCTTTTGGTGATTGTATGTTAATTTTATAAAAGGAACTCAAAATTATGTTTAAGGTTATTAAAACAGAAGGCAAAGCGCGATTGGGCGAATTCACAACAGTTAAAGGTGTTGTAAAAACACCGGCTTTTCAAAATGTTGCCACTTGCGGCGCTATAAAAGGCGGACTTTCAGCCTACGATTTAAAAGATATTGATTGCCAGGTTCAGCTTTGTAATACTTATCACCTCCACGTCAGACCCGGTGATGAATTAATTAAAGAGTTAGGTGGACTCAATCAATTTACCGGTTGGGATGGTCCGATTCTTACTGATAGTGGTGGTTTTCAGGTTTTTTCACTTGCAAAATTACGTAAAATTAAAGAAGAAGGCGTTACTTTTAATTCTCATGTAGATGGCAGAAAGATTTTTATGGGTCCGGAAGAAAGTATGCGTATTCAGTCAAATCTCGCTTCAACTATTGCAATGGCTTTTGATGAGTGTGTTGAAAATCCGGCTACGTATGAATATGCAAAAGCATCAGCAGAAAGAACCACTCGTTGGCTTATAAGATGCAAAGAAGAAATGGAACGTTTGAACTCAAGGTATGATACTTTGAATAAAAACCAGCTTCTTTTCGGCATTAATCAAGGCTGTACATTTGATGATCTTCGAATTCAACATATGCAGGAAATTGCAAAATTAGACCTTGATGGCTATGCGATAGGAGGACTTGCTGTTGGTGAGCCTAAGGAAGATATGTACAGAATTATTTCTGCTGTCGAGCCCTATGCACCAAAAGATAAAATAAGATATTTAATGGGTGTAGGAACTCCGGGGAATATTTTAGAAGGTGTTTCAAGAGGTGTAGACCTTTTTGATTGTGTTATGCCAAGCAGAAATGCTCGTCACGGCCATATTTTTACGTGGAACGGTATTATGAATTTAAATAATGCAAAGTATGCAAAGGACGACACACCTATAGATATTAATTGTAATTGTCCGACTTGTCGGAAGCACTCAAGAGCCTATATTCATCACCTTATAAAGGCTAAAGAGATGTTAGCAATGAGGCTCTGCGTAATTCATAATCTTTATTTTTATAACAATCTCATGGTTCGTATTCGTGAAGAGCTTGAGAACGGAACTTTTACCGATTTTAAAAACAAATATACAGATTTATTAGATTCAAGAATATAAATTTTTTATTAATTTTGAAAAAAGACTTGTATATTTTATTCTTTGCAGTTATAATACTGTGGTATGTTAAATTTTGGAGGAATTAAACTATGATTAATTTATTTACACTTGAAGCAGGTGCAGGTGCAGGTACTACAGGTGGTTTAGGCGGTAATCCTATGTCTTTACTTATGCTTGTTGCTATGTTCGCTGCAATGTATTTCTTTGTTATGCGTCCACAGAAAAAGAGACAAAAAGAAGAGCAGGAAATGCGTGATTCTATTCAGATTGGTGACGAAATCACTACTATCGGTGGTATAGTAGGCAGAGTTGTTGTTGTTAAAGATGACAGTGTTGTTCTCGAAACAGGTCCTGATCGTTCAAAAATCAAGTTTAAACGTGCGGCTATTCAGACAAATGAAACTGCAAATGCTCGTATGGCTGAAGAGAAAAAGGCTGCAGAAGAAGCAAAAAAAGCAAAAAGCGAGAAAGATGCTATTGACAAAGCTGTTAACGGTAAATCAAAGAAAACTAAAACAGTTGAAAATAAGGGTTCTGCACAAGACCTTAAAGCTGATGAGGAAGCAAAGAAGGATTCTGAAGAATAATTTTCATAAAAAAATAAACCTTCGCATATTCTTTTATAAAGAAATGCGGAGGTTATTTTTATGTCAAAAATTAAAAACAAAAAATTTAGCATAAATAATTCAGATATTTTAAATACACTTTTCAAGTTTTTACCTTGTTTTCTAAAAGGTATACTTTTCACTGTTTCAGGCATACTTGTCCTTAGCTTTGCATATTATAAAATGTCAGAGCACTCAGCTGTACTTTTTTATTCAATTTATATTTTTATTGCTTTAGGTGGATTTTTTTGTGGTAATTCTACTTTTAAAAAATTTGGGGGAAGAGGAATTATAAGCGGAACGTCAGGCTCTCTCCCTTTAGCTTTAGCTGAAGTTGTAATTATTCTATGTTTTGCAGAAAAAATATCTGCTTTTTTAATTATTGTATTTATAATTAATTTGCTTACAGGTGCTCTTGGCGGAATAATAGGTGCCAATGAAAAGAAAAGGTATTAACAGAAATGAGGAAAATTATGTTTAAAAAAAGTGTAGTTATAAAACCAAAGAAAATGAACATTCCACGTTTTGATTATAAAAATCTCGTTTTCGTATCATTGTTTGTTTCCGGATTAATTATTGTACTTATGATTATAAAAAAAGATATATGATTAATTACCGAAATAATTAATCCTATTTTTAAAAATATAATTATCGAAAAAAATAATACGAGTTTTTTTGAGTGTTTTATAAACACGACTTCATTATTTCTTTTTATTCCGATTGCTGTTTTTAGCTTAGGGTTATGTGCAACCGGTGTTCCTATTATTATTTTAATACCTGCAATTGGGGGAATAATAAGCGGTTTGTATGTAGGCTATTTATACGCAACATATGCAATGCAAGGTTTAGGTTATGCAGCATTAATTATTATTCCTGCTGCAGCAATTATAATAGGAACATTACTTAAATGCTGTGTTGAAAGCATATTTATGTCATTAGAAATCATAGTTTCAATTACTTCTAAGGCTAAAAATAATTCTAACCGAAATGAATTAAAAGAATATTGTCTGAAATTTTTAGTGTTTTTAATCCCGTTTGTTTTAGCGGGTTTAATAAACACAACCTGTTTCAAGCTTTTTGGAAGTTTGTTCTCATTCGTCACCTGAATCATCATCACTATCAGGGATTTCAACACGAAGCGGGCGAGGGGCTTTAACATTACTCAAAGGATTGGCTTCTGCGGCATTTTTTAATTGCTCATCTACAATATGCGTATAAATTTGTGTAGTATTCAAATTTTCGTGTCCTAAAATTTCTTTTATTGAGAGCACATCAACATTTCCGTGCTGATACATAAGAGTAGCAGCGGTATGCCTTAATTTATGAGTCGATAAATCACGATCAGCCAGGCCTGCTTTTTCTAAGGTGGACTTTACAATAAATTGAACTGTTTTGGGACTGATTCTTCCTTTTTGTCTGCTTATAAATAGCGCATCTTTATCTTTAATACCGTCAACCGGTCTGACAGGGAGGTAAGCATTAATGGCATCGATGCAAGCCTCATTTAAATATATTGTACGCTCTTTATTTCCTTTACCTGTTACAGTCAAGGTGTTATTTGAACGTATATCACTTAAATTCAGAGAAACAAGCTCCGATAAACGCAAGCCACAGTTTAAAAATAAAGTAATAATGCAATAATCGCGTTCTTTAAATTTTCCGTCAACAGAATTTAATAAAGACAAGCTTTCTTCAAGTGTCAGATATTTAGGCAAAGCCTTTTTGATTCTCGGCGATTCGAGCTCTTGCAGGGGATTCTTTTCAAGAATTTTTTTCTGAACTGATAAATACTTATAAAAAGCTCTTAATGTTGAAACCTTTCTTGAGCGGGTTCGTTCATTGTTGTTACGGTTAATTTTACAATACGTCAAATACATATATGCATCGTTCAATGTGACAGAAGCAATTAAATCAAGCGACATATCGGAAATGACAATTTCATCAAACGAAACTTCTTTCGGGACAAGACCACGTATAATTTTCAGATAT
>JAFVWD010000268.1 GCA_017501865.1 Clostridia bacterium
CAAAATATGTCAAATTGAATAAATCTCAGCTCATTTTGAACCCGAAAATGCACCTATGTACTATTTTTCACAAATTTAAATTTAGGTATTGGAATTATCGACAAGATATATTATAATAGTATAAATAATTTCAGATATACACTTTCTGATACCTGTAAGGAGGGATAAAATGAGTGGCAAATACACCGTTGAACTCGCAAAGCGCATAAACGATAACGGACTTGAAGTAGTTTATATGCCGGACAAACCGAGCAATGAGCTTCTTATACGTTCTCAGGATGTTAACCGTCCGGGCTTGATGTTCGCAGGCTACGAAAAGCATTTTGACCCTGAGCGCCTTGAATTTCTGGGACTTGGTGAAATGGACTACTTAAAGGAGCTTGACGAAGAAACACTTTCTAAACGTCTTCACACATTCTTCGGGCTTCGCCCGCCTGCTGTAGTTGTTACACGAGGCATTGAAATTCCTGATTTGTTTTTACAGCTTGCCAATCAATATGAGGTTCCGTTGTTAAAAAGCTCAGATACTACTTCTGAAATAATGTCAACCATTATTTCTTACCTTGGAGTTGAGCTTGCCGAAAGAATCTCACGTCATGGTGTTCTTGTAGAAGTATATGGTGAAGGTATTTTAATTGTCGGTGACAGTGCCGTAGGTAAAAGCGAAACTGCTGTTGAATTAATAAAACGCGGTCACCGACTCATTGCAGATGACGAGGTTGAAATAAAACGTGTATCTTCCAAATCACTTGTCGGCTCCGCACCGGATAACAGCCGTCACTTCGTTGCCTTACGCGGTATAGGAATTGTCGACGCACGTAATATTTTTGGTATGGGTGCTGTTAAGCTTACAGAAAAAATTGATATGGTTATTCAGCTCGAGCAATGGGATTCTACTAAATCTTATGACACACTCGGAACCGAGGATGTGTATGCTACTATTTTAGGAATAAAGGTTCCTGCAACTGTTGTTCCCGTTAAGCCCGGCAGAAACCTTTCAATTATTATTGAAATAGCTGCAATGAACAACCGTCAGAAAAAAATGGGCTACAATGCGGCTAAGGAATTTTTACAAAGAGTAGGCATGGAAGATTTCGACCTTCCTCCTACAGAGCTTGAGCTCTGGTCCTGATATTATTAATTTGTAATAAAAACTTTTCGGAGGTATATAATTATGTATAGAATAGGTGTTGACCTTGGCGGTACAAATATCGCTACAGGTGTACTCGATGAAAACAATCAGATAATAGGCAGAGGTAAAGTTAAGACAAGAGCACCTCGTCCTGCCCCTGAAATTTTCGACTCAATAAAAGAAGCTGTAGATATGGCTGTTGCAGATGCCGGTATTTCAATGGATGATGTCAAATCAATCGGTGTAGGTACTCCCGGCTCTGTTAACAAGGATACCGGTGCTATAGAATTTTCTAATAACCTTCAGTTCAACAATGTTCCTGCAAAGGAAATGCTTGAATCAAGACTTAAAAAAACTGTTTATCTTGAAAACGATGCTAACTGTGCTGCATTAGGCGAGGCCGTTGCAGGCTGCGGTGACGGTGTTAAGGATTTCGTTGCCGTTACATTAGGTACAGGTGTTGGTAGCGGTATAATTATAGACGGCAGAATTATCAGAGGCAGTAACTTCTGCGGCGGTGAAATGGGCCATATGGTTATAAATGTTGACGGCATTCAGTGCAACTGCGGCAGAAAAGGCTGTTGGGAAAAATACGCTTCTGCTACAGCACTCGTTTCTCAGGCTGTTGAAGCAATGCAGAATAACAAAACGAGTCTTCTCTGGAAAACATGTGACGGCGACCTCAACAAAGTCGAAGGCAAAACAATTTTCGATGCTCTCGACTTAGGTGATACCACAGCAAAAGAGGTTATAGACAGATACCTCTACTATGTTTCAATTGGTATTTCAAACATTATAAATGCACTTCAACCTGAAATTATATGTGTTGGCGGCGGTATCAGCGGTCAGGGTGAAAAAATTCTCCGCCCTATAAGAGCTTACGTTTCTCAGGAGCGTTACAGCGTACACTCAAGCAAGCAGACAATTATTCTCCCTGCTAAATTAGGCAACGATGCCGGAATTATCGGCTCTGCACTTCTTGATGAATGATGGTGATTAACATTACTAACCAAGATTATTCAAACATAAAAGCGATAGCAAATAAGCACAACTGCACAATAACAGAAAATGCTTCAATGAAGGATTTTACCACCTTTAAAACGGGTGGTATATGTCCTCTTGTAGTCTCCCCTTCTTCAACAGAAGCTTTGTCAGAAATAATAACCGAGTGCTTAAACAGTAGCATCCCGTATACTGTTTTAGGCAACGGAAGTAATGTTCTGGTCTCTGATGACGGAATCGACGGTGTTGTTATCCATATTGCAGACGGTCTTAATAATATTTCTCTTATAAACGAAACAACTATATTCTGCGAAGCAGGCTTAAAGCTCGGAGCTCTTTGCAACTTCGCGTTGGACAATTCTCTTGGAGGACTTGAGTTTGCTTTCGGTATTCCCGGTTCTGTGGGCGGTGCAATTTTTATGAATGCAGGTGCTTACGGTGGTGAAATGAAGGATGTTGTCACTAAGGTTTACCATATTGATAAAAACGGTGCCCCGGGTGTTTTAACCGCAGAAGAATTAAAATTCGGTTACAGAACCTCCGCTTATGAAAACAACGGTTTCATTGTTACAGGTGTTGAGCTTGAGCTGAAAAAAGCTGACAAAACACAAATAAAAGAAACTATGAACGAGCTTTTGAACAGAAGAAAAGATAAGCAACCACTTGAATTCCCAAGTGCCGGCAGTACCTTTAAACGTCCTGAAGGACATTTTGCAGGTGCACTTATAGAACAATGCGGCTTGAAGGGAAAACAAATAGGCGGAGCACGTGTTAGTGAAAAGCACGCAGGTTTTATTATAAATGCAGATAATGCCACTACGGATGATATTTTTAAATTAATTGAATTTGTTAAAGAAACGGTTAAAAAAGAAACGGGTGTAACACTTTCTCCCGAAGTCAGAATTTTGAGGTAATTTATGTCTTTCTCATCAGATATCAAAGAAGAATTATGTGAATTGCAACCTGCCTCTGCCTGTTGTAAAAAGGCAGAGGCTTTAGGTATGCTTATTTTCGGCAGAGCATTTTCTCTGTCAGAAATGACTTTTATGACCGAGCTTAATTGCGTTGCAATGCATTACTGTAACCTTATATATGAGCTTACAGGTGTCACACCTGTAATTTCTTACTCAAAGGCAGGAAACCACAAGGTAAGAATAGACACTCGTGAGGACAGGAAAAAAATTCTTGAATTTTTCGGTTACACAGGAAAAGAAATTTCTCTTTCAATTAATTTCGCTAATTTTGAAAACACCGAGGAATCTTGCTGTTTTTCTGCTTTTTTGCGCGGTGCTTTTCTTGTTTGCGGAAGTATTACAAACCCTGAAAAGGAATACCACCTTGAATTCAGCATATCCCGCATTAAGCTGGCATCAGAATTTACGTCAGTTCTGAATGAAATTGAGCTTAATATGAAATCACTCACAAGAAACAACGCAAAAATCATTTATTGCAAGGAAGCTGATACAATTGAAGATTGTCTCGGTAGAATCGGGGCTACAAAATCCTTCTTTTTTATGATGGAAACCCGTGCAATGAAGCAGGTAAAAAACAAAATTAACCGCAGAACTAATTTTGAAGCGGCTAATCTTAGCCGTACTATAGAAGCCGGTATTGCTCAGATTGAGCTTATTGAACATATACTATCTAAAATAAAGCTTACTGATATGACTGAGGATTTAGCAGAGCTCTGCACTTTAAGACTTGAAAACCCTGAAGCTTCAATTGATGAGCTTGGCAAAATGATGTCCCCCCCGCTTTCGCGTTCAGCGGTCAGTCGTCGCTTAAAAAAGCTTAAAGATATTAAAGAGGAAATTGATAACCGATGAAGGAATTTACAATTAAAAAGAATGACGCAGGTCAGAGACTTGATAAATATCTTACAAAATCTTTCCCGTTATTACCGCAATCTCTTATGTACAAATATATAAGAAGTAAGCGAATCAAGGTGAACGGCAAACGCGGTGAAATAAACTACAAGCTCCAGGAAAATGATGTTATATCCCTTTATATTAATGATGAATTTTTTGGCACCAAGGAGCCTAAATACGATTTTTTAAGTGCCGGGAAATCCCTGAAAATAGTTTATGAGGATGAAAATATTCTTCTTTGTGACAAACCACAGGGACTTCTTTCTCACCCCAACGAAGGCGAATATAATGATACTGCTATTTCACGAATCAAAAGATATCTTTACGAAAAAAAGGAATATCTTCCTGATAACGAAATGAGCTTCACTCCTGCTCTTGTAAACAGAATTGACAGAAACACAAGCGGTATTATTATTGCAGCTAAAAATGCAGAAGCATTAAGAATTTTAAATGAAAAGCTTAAAAACAGAGAATTACATAAGCTTTATTTATGTGTAGTAATAGGCACACCAAAACAAAAGGAAGGACTCCTCAGAGATTACCTTCAAAAAAATGAAAAGCAAAACAAGGTTTATGTTTCAGATAAAAAGCTCCAAGACAGCAAGGAAATATCCACCAAATATAAAGTACTCGCTTCAAAAAAGGGGCTTTCTCTTGTAGAGATTGAGCTTCTCACAGGAAGAACTCACCAAATAAGAGCTCATATGAGTTCTTTAGGTCACCCGCTTTTAGGCGATGGCAAATACGGTACAAATGAACAGAATAAAAAATTTGGCGGATATAAAAAACAGTTCTTATATTCTTACAAGCATGTTTTTGACTTTTCAACCGATGCAGGTATTTTAAACTATCTCAACAACAAAGAGTTTGAGGTAGAAGATGTATGGTTTAAAACTGCTTTTTTGAACGGAGATCTGTAATTGTATATAAATCAAAAAAACAACCCCGAAATTGATTTCGGGGTTGTTTTCTATTAAATAAGTATTATTCTTTTTCTGCCATTTCTTCTTTTATTCTCTTTGCTTTTTCAAGAAGCTCTCTTTCGGCAATTTTTTCTTTGATTTCCTGTTCTAATTTAACTTGCTTTTTCTGATATTTGAAATACCAAACAACACCTACAACAATGAATATTAAAGCAATTAAACCAATGAACATTGCAGAACTTTCTGTAACATTGATATTAACAAGCTCTAAGTTAAAGTAATAACAACCATCAAATACATTTTCAGAATATTCAGTAAGGTTGCTGTTAACTACAAATTCTCGAAGCTCATTACAAGAAGCAAATGCATAGTCGCCGACATTTTTTGCACCTTCAGGAAGTGTTATTGAAATAATAGCATCACAATCAAAGAATGCTTCTGTGCCAATGCTTTCAATTCCGTCAGGGAAAACAACCTCTGTGAGGCCATCGCAATCATAAAATGCTTTATCTGCAACAAACTTAATATCCTCAGCTATTTCATAACCGCCCTGTTTACCTGCAGGATATAAAGCTATTGTATTGAATGAGTTGTTTTCATCAGTTTTAAGTACTACACCTTCAACTGATTTTAACTGCGGGTTACCCTCTGCAATATTTACTGCTTCAAGCTTTGTACAACCGCAGAATGACATAGGATCAATCGCTGTAAGAGAAACAGGAAGATCAACTACAATAAGATTTTCACAGTTTGAAAATGCATATTTACCGATTGTTTCTACTGAACCGAAGTTAACCTTTGTAAGAGACTTACAATTTGCAAAAGCATCTACAGGAATATTTTTAAGAGTTAACGGAAGTGTTATTGACTGAAGAGCGAAGCAATTTTTGAATGCAGCTTTACCCATTACTTCAAGATTTTTAGAAAGAACAACCTTTTTGAGTGTTGCTACATCTTTGAACACAGAATTTCCGATTGCTGTTACGCTTTCAGGAATAACTATCGCAGAGATTGATGATTTTTCAAATGCGTTTGAGCCGATATACTTAACAGTCTTAGGAATAGTAACCTTTCTTACTGTTTTGTTGTTAACTGCATTATCAGCAATTGAAACTGTTTCTTCAGCAAGCTCAAGCTCAGGAACTGCACCTGTTACTTTATAAAGAACCTTGCCTGCGTAAACAGCACCTTGTTCCTGTGCTTTGTACCAGGAAGTAACATCAAGAGCTGAATCTTTTACATTAATAAGGGAACCCGGGAATGCAATTTCTGCAATACCTTTTGCTAAATCAAAAGCATGAGCAGCAATAACCTCTGTACCATCTGCAATCTTGAGAGCAGTAAGTGTATTGTTTGCAATTAAAACGAGCTCTGTTCCGTCTGCAGAATAAATTGCACCTGCAGCAATTTTATAATTAGCATTGTCATTTGCTATTGTTATCTTTTTAAGTTTTATACAACCTTCAAAAACAGTACCGCTAACATCATTAACGTTTGCCGGAAGATTGATTTTTACAAGTGCACGGCAATTCATAAATGCACCGTCACTAAGTTTTTCAAGGCATTCACCAAGAACTACATTTTTAAGTGAAGCATTGTTTGCAAATGCCTCTGAACCGATTCTTACAACACCGTTTCCGATGTTTGCACTTACAAGACCAGCATCCTTAAATGCATAAGCTGAAATATCCTTTAAGCTATCAGGAAGATTAATTTCAGTTAATGCCTTACAGCCTTCGAAAGCTGATTTATTAATAGCTGTAACACTTGAACCTAATTCAACAGATTTAAGATTTACTGCATTTTTGAATACCTCTGAGCTGATTACTGTAACAGCATCAGGAAGTGAGATTGCTGTAAGCGCAGAACCTTCAAATGCATTATTTCTTATTGTATTAAGAGCAGAATCGTGTGATAAAACAATTTCAGTAACCTGAGAATTTTTAAAGGCACCCTCGCGGATTTCTTCAACACCCTGAGGAAGCTCATAAGAACCTGCCTTTGCTACAGGATAATAAACAAGACTGTTACCATCCTTATTAAAAAGAACACCATCCTGAGAAGAATATTCTTTGTTTTTATCTACAACATTGATTGCTGTAACCTTTTCGTTTCCGAGGAATACATCTTTACCGAATGAATTAACATTCTTACCTAATTCAATTGTTTCAACAGCTGTACCTTCAAATGCTCTGTCGCCGATTTCGCTGAGTGTTTCGTGCAGCTTAACACTTGAAAGAGATGTGCATCCTGAAAAGCTCTCGTAGCCTATAGTTGAAATTGTGCATTCTGAAAAATCTGCCTCAACAAGTGAAGAACAACCCTTGAAAGCACCTGCTCTTATAATAGAAACAGCAGGACTGCAGGTTATCTTTTCAAGATTAACACAATTCTGGAAAGCATAAAGACCGATTTCTTCTACGTCAGGACCGAACTCTACTGTCTTGATTTGTTCACAACCAAGGAATGTGTATGGTTCAATAATTGAAACACCTTCAGGTATTACGAGGTTTGTTATATCACCCTTATAAGAATAAAGTATTCTTCCGAGTGTAAGACCGCCGTCAGGCTGATTATTTTCCCAAGCGGTTCCCTCTAAGGCATCGTTCACAACACCCTTTAAGTTCTTATGGTACTTAATATCAGAAAGAGAAGAACAGCCTGCAAAGCATTTTGTAGGAATATTAACAACTGTATCAGGAATGAGAATTTCAGTTAATGAGCTACAGCCTTCAAATGCAGACTCACCAAATGATTCTACTGATTTAATTCCTGTTATCTCTTTAAGAGATGTACAGCCCATAAATGCTCTGTCACCAATCTCTGTAACGTTATTGCTGATTTTGATTGATGTGATTGCTGTATTACCGGCAAAAGCATCATCTGCAACAGAAATAACTTTCAAGTTATTGATTGTACCGGGCATTTTAAGCTCTGTTTCTGTACCCGAATAACCTACGATAATAGCCGCCGAACCATCTGCTGTTCTGACATAGTCAAAGCCATTATCTGTCTTTTTGTTAAGTGCAATTTCTTCTGCTGAGAATTCAATTTCTTCGCCATCCTCCGCAAAAGCTACTACAGGAGTGACTGCCACAAAAGCGAATACAAGAATAAACGCTAAAATGCCACTCAAAGGTTTTTTTAATGCTGTCATTTAACACGCATCCCTTCACTAAAGATTCTGCATAAATTTAACTATAATTTCTTAGTTTACAGACTATATTATTATAATATAACCCCGTTCAGTTGTCAAGCAATCAGCCTGATTCCAAACGGGGTTTTATAACTTAAAATTAAACAAATTTTTACACAATTTTATGTGTAAGGTGACAACTATTCAACCGCTCTCACAGTATTTTCAAGCAACATTGTTATAGTCATAGGACCTACACCGCCGGGAACCGGTGTTATAAAAGATGCTTTCTTTTCAACCTTTTCAAAGTCTACATCTCCGCATAGCTTACCGTTTTCGTCACGATTCATTCCGACATCAATTACAACCGCACCCTCTTTTACCATATCCTCAGTAACAAATTTTGCCTTTCCGACAGCAGCTACAAGAATATCTGCAGAGAGTGTTTCTTTTTTCAAATCTGCAGTTCTCGAATGGCAAATTTCTACGGTGCCGTTTTCTTTGAGCAAAAGCATTGCCATAGGCTTGCCTACAATATTACTTCTGCCTATTACCACACATTTTTTACCCGATACTGCTATATTGTAAAACTTAAGCATTTCCATAATACCTGCAGGTGTACACGGCAAGAAGGTATAATCACCTATCATTATGTGTCCGACATTCTGCGGATGAAAGGCATCTACATCTTTTTTGGGAGAAATTGTATTAATAACTGCATCTTCGTTTATGTGCTCCGGTAACGGAAGCTGACACAAAATTCCGTTGACTCTCTCATCATTATTAAGCTTCTTAACAAGCTCTCTGAGCTCGTTTTCGGTTGTGCTTTGCGGTAAAGCATATTCAAATGAGTCTATGCCAACCTCGGCACAGCCCTTTTTCTTATTATTAACATAAACTCTTGAAGCCGGATTTTCACCTACTATAATCACTGCAAGGCCTACTGTTTTTCCTTCTGATTTTAAATTTTCTACGCGATTCTTTATTTCCCTGCGCTTTTCAGAAGCTACTGCCTTACCATCTATAATAACTGCCATTACTCGTCTCCCTTTCCGTCATCTGTAAAATCTTTCTCACCTTCCGCTGAATCGGTGGTATTCTTAATCCTTGATTTAACCTTTTCTTTTTCAGGATAAAAATCCACACCTTCTATCAAAACAGGATTTTTCTTCACCTTAACAAGCTTGAAAATAAGAACTGCGAGGCACACCACTACAATTATTATTGATAAAACCTGCGAAACCCTGAGACCTGTATTCCCTATATAAAGGCTATCTGTTCTGAGTCCTTCAACAACTGCTCTTTCTACACCGTACCAGATGCCGTAACAAAGAAATGTCTGTCCGCTGAATTTTCTGAATTTTCTCGTTATTATATAAAGCACAAGAACACCAAGCATACACCATGCAAATTCATAGAAAAAAGTAGGGTGCACGAACAAGTTATTTTCTTCAATATATCCTTCAACATCAATAACATTTTCGAGACCGTAAAGCTCTTTATGTGACTGTATATACGAAATGACTTTATCACTCATCATTCCGTAATTACCGTTAGTAAATACACCGAACGCCTCTTGGTTTGCGTAGTTCCCCCAGCGGCCTATACCCTGACCTATAAGAAGCGACATA
>JAFVWD010000269.1 GCA_017501865.1 Clostridia bacterium
ATTACTAATATTGCAATACCTAACATAATTCCGAAAAAACCGCTTATGCCACCGACTATTATAAAAACAATCCTGAGAATAGCAATCGCTTGGTAAAGATCTGTTTCTATTAATGAGGTTATCGCTGTCATAGCCACCACTATAAGCATAGGCGCATCAATTAGTCCCGCAGTAACTGCCGCATCACCTATCACAAGCGCACCTACAATACTTACCGCGTGGCCAATTGATTTCGGAACCCTTAGCCCTGCCTCGCGGACAATTTCATAAATAAAATGAATTATAAGTGCTTCTAATGTCAGAGTAAACAGTGTATTACTTTCCATTACCACTATATTGTAAAGCATCTTATTAGGTAAAAGCTCCTGATGAAACAATCCTATTGCCACAAATGCACCCGGAAGAAAAACACTTATTATAAATGAAAGGATTCTTACAGAACGCATAAAAGCTGCGTAGTATGGTCTGTTTAAGTAATCATCAAATGTCTGAAAATTTTCTATAAAAAGACGAGGTACTACAAGTGCGTAAGGTGTACCATCTATAAGAAGCGCAATTTTACCCTCGTTTATTTTTGCACAAAATGTGTCGGGTCTTTCGGTTTTCCCAACCATTGTAAACATGGTTTTTTGTTTTGTGTCAAGTGCTTTGCGTAAATAGGTTTCACCTAAAACCGTATCCATTTTAACCGAGTTAAGCCTTTCTTTCACCTCATTTAAAACACTTTTGTCCACCTTACCATCCATATAACAAACAGCTATTTTTGTTTTTGTCGAAACACCAACCTCCAGCATTTCCACCTTGAAATTTACGGTAACCATTCTTTTGCGTACTAATGTAAGGTTTGTTTTAAGAATTTCCACAAATCCCTCGCGTGAACCATTCTCCTGAACCTCATAGTTCGGTTCATCCACCGAACGTCCCGGAATATTCTGAACGCCTATAACAAGACACTCTTCTATCCCGTCAACAAAAACAAGAATACAACCTCTCAATATACTTTCAATTGCAAGATCAAGACTTTTTTGTGTTTTTAATTCAGTACCGCAGATTATTTCCCGGGCAATAAATCCAAGTGTATCCTTCTGAGGTAATTCTCCCTTGAAGTTTAAAATAGGCTTAACAACCCCTTCAATAACATTGCGCGAATTTGTCAACCCGTCACAGTTTGAGAAAACTACCTTCCTGTCACCGCATACCCCTTCTTTAACAAGAATATCAAAGCAATTCAAAAAAACTTCTTTTATTATTTTACCGTTATCATTTGCATAAAACTTTACATTACCGAATTCAGGCTTCGGTAAATCTTCAACATTTATATACGGATTCTCTTTTTTATTCATAAAAATCACCTTTTTTATAATTACCCGAAAATTTAAGGTTATACTATAAATGGTGATTTTATGTTAACTACCATTATAAGAGTTATTATTCTTTATATTTTCGTTTCTGCCTCAATAAGAATTATGGGAAAGAGAAACATAGGCGAGCTACAACCGACAGAGTTAGTAATTACACTTCTGCTTTCGGAATTTGCTGCTATTCCGATTGAAGACAATTCCGTTCCGCTCATTAACAGCTTAATACCTGTTATGATTTTAATAAGTCTTGAAATTATAAGCTCGGTAATTTCTATGAAAAGCACAAAATTCAGAAATTTAAGCGACGGAAATGCTTTACTGATAATTAAAGACGGAAAATTAGACCAGAAGCAGCTAAGAAAGCTCAGATTTACGGTTGATGATGTTCTTTCTGCACTAAGACAAAAGGATGTATTTGACATAAACGAGGTTGCTTATGCAGTTATTGAAACAAACGGAACACTTTCTGTTTTGTTGAAGTCTGAGTTTCAGAATGCTACAAAAAAGGATGTTAAGGTTAAGTGTAAGGATGACGGTTTTACCTGCCCCGTAATTATTGATGGTGTGATTATAAAAAAGAATCTTAAACAATGTGAAATAACCAAAAGCGATATAGAGGAAATACTTCACAAGAAAAAGGTTCATAAGAAAGACATTTTCCTTATGAACCTGAATAAAAAGAATGATGCTGAAATATTCCTGAAAGAGTGATGATATGAAGCGATTAATAATAGCTGTTATATTTATAGCATTTTCAATTATTCTGGGAGTTTATTCACTCACCAAAACAACCCGTCTTTGTAACAATATGATAATACGTATAGAAAGCGCTACCAAAGATAATACAGAAATTTTAGAAAACAGCAGTCACGAAAAAAGAATTAATTTTTACAATTCTTTAGTTTCTTTAAATGATATATGGGAAGAAAACTCTGACTTCTTTTATTATTTTTTCAATAATGATGATATTAAAACAATAGAAACAAATATAGAAAAGCTACCCGTTCACGCAAAAAACGGCGACCTTGAATCGACTTACCTTTGTCTCGTGGAATGCCTTGAAGAATTTGAATACATCAAAAACTCAAGTTCACTTGAATTAAATAATATTTTTTAAGCTAAATATACAAATGAAAAACTCACTTCAAAAATCAAAAAGCTACTGCAATCATAAATTGCAATAGCTTTTCATTTTACGGCAACGGTTTAAACACATATCCCTGTTCTCTTGCATAGTCTATTATATCACCCAAGGCATTTGCATTATCCTTTGAAACAGCATGTAAAAGAAGCACACACCCCGGATGCAATCTGCTTGTAACAGTTTTATATGCGTAATCCTTACCCTTCTGATTATCAGTATCCCAATCGGCATAAGCACTTGACCAGAACACAGCTTTATAGCCTATACTGTCCACTAAATCAAGAGCACTCTCTGAATAAGCACCCTGAGGGAATCGGAAGTAAGGCGATGCATAACCGAAATGTACTCTTAAATAGTTTTCAACATTTTCTATTTCTTTAGCCATTTTAGTTCTGCTTATTGTCGAGAAATCCGGATGAGTATCTGAATGGTTACCTACAACATGACCTTCGTTAATCATTCTTGCAGCAACTTCCGGAGCTGATTCCAAATAAGGCAAGGTTACAAAAAAAGCTGCAGGAACACCTTTTGCCTTCAGCACATCGAGAATTTTCGAGGTATACCCATTTTCATAACCGCAGTCAAATGTCAGATAAATCACCTTTTCTCCGCTTGTGTCCAGGCAAATACCGTTATATTTTTTATATATCTTCTGATTATTCACCGAGATGCTGTGCGGAACACCGTTTTCAGAAACACCATAGGAATGACCTACTCTTTTTTCGCTGAGACCTTTAAGGTTATCCGGGTCAACAACAGGAAGTGTTATTTTCTCAAGCGGTTCTAAGCCGGTATAAGTCTTTTTGGTATTTGTTCTTTCACCGTAAACCGAATTATAATTTTTATCTATTGTCTTAACAGGTGACGGTGAAGGCGGTTGTGTAACAGACTCTTTGGTTGCCGCTTCAGTCTGCACTTCGGTTACAGGCTGTGTTGTCTGCGGAGCTGTAGTTTCTGTTGAAGGCGGAACAGGAATTGTCTCTAACTGAGTATAACTCTGTGTAGGTGGAACGGTAAGCTCACTTTGAGACATTTCCGTATTATCATTATCCTGTGTTTTTGAGCAGCCGACTACAGAAACAAACATAGCTACACATATTAATAAAACCACTGTTTTTTTCATTTTGTTCTCCTTAAAACAGGCTATTGAATTTTAAATCCAATAGCCATTTTGTTACTTAAACATATATAGCATATTATTCATTATTCCGTCAACTGTTTTTGCTGATTTTTTTGCAAATTTCTTCATTGACTTTTTCGGATTGCTTTTCATTTTTGACATACCTGAAGCCATAACTGCGGCAGTACCTACTGCCATAGCGGCTCCGCCTATTTTAAGCATATCTGTCGTTGTTTTGTTCATATTTTTCACTCCCCTTCAGAATTATTTTTACCTGTAAACAAAAAATTAATCTGACTCGTTGCATAAAATAAAAGGAAGTGATATAATAAAAAACCAAGTAAAATTTTTACATTATTATTCAAGGATTGATTTTATGGATAAACAAAAAAGACTTGTTGCCATTAACGATGTTTCAGGATTTGGCAGATGCTCTTTAACTGTAGCTTCTCCGATTATTTCAGCATCAGGAATAGAATGTGTGTGTATGCCTACAGCAGTCCTTTCGACGCATACCGGCGGTTTTTCCGGTTATACTTACAGAGACCTTACTAACGATATGCCGTTAATAACCCGTCATTGGAAGTCTATTGATTTGAAATTTGATGCAATATACAGCGGATTTCTCGGTTCAATTGAACAAATTGATATAGTTAAGGATTTTATAAAAAACTTTAAAACTGATGATAATATACTTATTGCGGACCCTTGTATGGCAGACTTGGGTAAAATGTATATTCTTTTTGATGAAAACTTCGCAAAGAAAATGACTTCACTTTGTGCACTTGCAGATATAATTTTACCTAATATTACTGAAGCTTGCTTTATGACTGACACAGAATATATTGACGGCGTACAGACAAAAGAGTACATTGAAATGCTTTTGAACAAGCTTATAGACTCAGGTGCCAAAAACGTCATTTTAACAGGTGTTTCATTTGAAGATGATAAAATTGGTGCCGCCTGTATGAATTCAGAACGTCATGTGCAGTATTATTTTAACGAAAAAATACCTGAAAATTATCACGGAACAGGTGATGTTTTTGCAAGTTCTTTTTGCGGTGCTCTTTTGAACGGATTTTCACTTTACGAGTCAATGTGTGTCGCAGTCAGATTTACCTGCGACTGCATAAAACGCACAAAAGAATCTTCACCCGAGACACATTACGGTGTCGATTTTGAACGCGGAATACCATTTTTATTAAAGGAATTAGGAAAAATATGAGTGAATTAAACATTGTTTTAGTGGAGCCTGAAATTCCCCAGAACACGGGAAACATAGCAAGAACATGTGCTGCAACAGGTGCGCGACTCCACATAGTAAAGCCTATGGGATTTACCATAGATGATAAAAAACTTAAAAGAGCAGGGCTTGATTATTGGTATTTGCTTGACATTACATATTATGAAAATTTAGAAGATTTTTTTGAGAAAAACAAGGACGGAAACTACTTCTTTTTCACAACTAAAGCAAGACAGACACATTCAGATGTTACATATTCTGATAAATCTTACCTCTTTTTCGGTAAAGAAACCAAAGGTCTCCCTGAGGAGCTTTTATTGCAGCATCCTGATGAATGTGTAAGAATACCTATGATTGATGATGCAAGAAGTCTCAATCTTTCCAACTCTGTTGCGATTGGTGTTTATGAGGCACTGAGACAGCTTAATTACCCTGAGCTTTCTAACAAAGGCGAGTTACACAATTATAAATGGAAAGATGGAATGTAAAAAAAGCTCAGAACATATAAAACCGGATACAGCAACAATGGGTTCTGTAGCTTTAACAAAGCCTGCCTTGATTTTGCTCAGTTTGTCCGTTCTGCATCTTTTTTTCTATCCCCTAAAAAAGGAACTGCAAAAACTTATGTTTTTACAGCTCCTTTTTTATTAATATTTGAAATCTGTATAATCAATAACCGAAACAATTTCCATATCCATTTCATACGTTGACAACATAATAGCAACTGTCATATCAAAATCTATTTCACCGTAATGTCTTACAGAAACAAATTTACCGTCGGGTGTCATCTCAGCAGTTATTGTAAAATTTTTGTGGTTGAGACTTTTATCTTTCACGTCAATCGAAATGCCCGTTTCTTTTAATGCCTTTTCTATATCTGACCAATAAACAACATTCGTTGTTATTTTACCAAGAAAGCTTGAAGATGCATTCAACGGTGTATCCTCATCCTGCATTACAATTTTAATTTTATAATTACCGTTTGAAAGTCTTTCGGCAGAAGTGCTTTTGATTTTTGAAAGGTCGGTCAATATACATTTAGGGTAATACTGACTCGCTTCTGTAGAGCCTTTTTCAACAACAATTGACTCTGCATCCTCCTCTGAAAACAACATACTCTCTATAGATTCTCTCATTACATCATCTAAACCCTCAAATTCGAGATTCTGTAATTTCTGCCATTGTTTAAGAGTGTAACCGGCTTTATCGTTATCAGTTATACCGGCAGATGCATTTTTGTAGAAATTAAAAACAGTTGATTTCTTCCAGGTTGCCGGCTCAAATGAAACCTCTCCGCCATCACCTTTTATTATTTTACCTGAATCAAACGAGCTTTTAGCATTATTATTAACAGCGCGTACTGTGTACTTGTAAATATCTGCTGCAGAAATATTTACATCAGTCCATGTAGTCTGAGAAGAAGAAAATGAGCCCATTTCTTTCCAGCCTGTATATTTGCCGTTGTCATAAACCGAACGGTAAACAACATATTTTTTTGCTCCACCACTCTTCGACCAATTAACCTTAATACCGTTCTCTGCAACAGAAACTTTAACTGTAGGTTGTGCTAAATACAATAATCCTGCGCTTGATTTGTACGTACTTGAATAATTACCGTTTACAGCTTTAACAGTATATTTGTAATAAGAACCGCTTTTCACGGATTTGTCTACCCAAGCTGTTTTATTTGCTGCTGCAGCACCGCGATTTTTCCAGGATGACCACTTTTTTGTAGAAGCATTGTAAGATGAGCTGTAAACAACATACCCTTTTGCACCTGAAATTTTATTCCAGGTAACTTTTACACCCGTACTTGAATTAGCAATTTTAACAGTTGGTTGTGCAAGGAAAAGGATTCCTGAGGTTGCCTTATAAGAGCTTGCACTTTTACCG
>JAFVWD010000270.1 GCA_017501865.1 Clostridia bacterium
AATTTTTTTTAAAAAAAGGCTTGCTTTTTTTTAAAGTCTGTGTTAATATATCAAGGCGCTAAAGACAGAGCGCAAATTCATCGGGAGGACAATGCAATGGACGAACTTCTTTGGTATCATTATCTTATTGGTGCAGTTCTTATAATTTCATCGATTTTCATTGTAATTTTAGTTATGCTTCAACAAAGCCGTCAAGCAGGTCTTTCAGGTGCTATTGCAGGTGGTTCTGATTCATTCTATGAGAAGAACAAAGGCAGATCAAAGGAAGCAAGACTCGCTTTCTTAACAAAGATTTTTGCTGTTGTATTCTTTGTTACAGCACTTGCAGCGGTTATTTTGTTTGCATTTTTTAAATAATATTAAACCTCTTTTTGAGGTTTATATATATGAGTTATTAGCTCAGTAGGCAGAGCACCTGCCTTTTAAGCAGGGTGTCCGGAGTTCGAATCTCCGATAACTCACCAAGAAAAGCCTTATTCAGTAGAATAAGGCTTTTCTTTTTATCTTTTTTCAATTTTTAAAAACAGATACAGCATAAATAAACCTAAAAAAGAACAGCTTCTTGTTACTATTAACAGCTCTTCTGCAACATTGTAAAAGAAAGTGTAATTCTGAGAGTTGTCTTTCATAATAAAACAGATTATTGCGGCAAAAAAGCAGGTAATTACTGTTGTTAATGTTACACGGACAAAAAATTTTGTGTTAGCTCCGAGTGAGTTGAAAATGTGTTTCGCATCCATAAATTTTTTAATCATATTATTCACCTTGAATAATTCTATAGTATTTTAAAGTTATTTTCAATGGAAAATAGAGGTGATATATGTAAGAACTTCAACTTAGAAAAGTTGCTTAGTAATATTTACAAAATATTGTATGTTTTAATAAAAAGTCTTGAATTATATATGTATATTTGGTATACTTAAAATATTAAATTTGATTAGGGGGTTGCTCTATGAAATGCCCGTTTTGTGGTTATGAAGAAAGTAAGGTTATTGATTCAAGACCTACAGACGAGGGTGAAAAGATCCGTCGTCGCCGTGAATGTATAAGTTGTGGTAACAGATTCACTACATATGAGAAAATTGAAAGTGTTCCGATAATGATTATCAAGAAAGATAAATCAAGAGAGTCATTTAATAGAGATAAATTGCTTAAAGGTATGGTCAGAGCTTGTGAAAAACGTCCGGTTCCGATTGATACACTTGAAAAAATCGTTGATGAAATAGAATCTGAAATTCAGAATTCGCTTGACAGAGAAATTACTTCTGTTAAGATTGGTGAGCTCGTTATGGATAAACTTAAAGATGTTGACGAGGTTGCATATGTTCGTTTTGCATCTGTTTACCGTCAGTTTAAAGATATCAATACATTTATGAGTGAGCTCAAAAAGCTTTTGACAGAAGATTGATTTTTCTGATTGGTGAGATTAATGGATAGTTTTTGTTGTCCTGTGTGTGGTCAGGCATTAATTGAATATGAAAAAAGATTTGTTTGCGTAAACAACCACAGCTTTGATAAGGCTAAGCAGGGGTATGTTAATTTATTTATGTCACAGCAGTCTTCGCTTAAACGTCATGGTGATGATAAGCTTATGGTTCAGTCTCGCCGTGATTTTTTAAAAAAAGGTTATTATTTCAGGCTTTGTGAAGAAATAACATCAGCAATTAACTCTTTAAGTAAAACAGGTGGAGTATTAATTGATGTCGGTTGCGGTGAGGGATACTATACATCGCAAATTAAAGAAAAATGTAGTTTTTCTGATGTTTTCGGTATTGATATAAGTAAAAATGCTTTGCAATATGCTGCAAAAGATAACAAAGAAATTAAGTTTGCTGTTGCAAGTGCATTTTCTTTGCCGTTTGCCGATGAATTTGCTGACATAATTCTTAATGCTTTTGCTCCTTGCGCGTACGATGAATTTTTCAGAATTCTGAAAAAAGACGGGTTTCTTGTTAAGGTTGTTCCTTTGAGTGAACACCTTTGGGATTTAAAAAAGGTTTTGTATGAAAATCCTTATAAAAATAAACCTGAAATAAAAAATGAAGAGTTGTTTGAGTTAGTTTTCTCGAAAGAGTTGAAATATGATATTCATCTTAATGACAAGCGAGATATTTTTAACTTGTTTACAATGACACCGTATTATTATAAAACATCAAAGGATGATTCTGAAAAACTGTTTGAATTAGATGAACTTGTGACAACAGTTAACTTTGCAGTTGAAATTTATAAAAGGAAGTGTAAAAATGTTCGAAAATAACTGGGAATCTTTAAACTCAAGGAAGGTACCTGAGTGGTTTGGTAAAGCAAAATTCGGTATTTTTATACATTGGGGACTGTACAGCGTGCCTGCTTATGCACCTATTAAAGATTATGCCGAGTGGTACGGTTATTCTTGCAATATGGAAAATCCTGAAACTGAAGCACAGGAAAAGTATAAAGAATTCCATAAAAAACATTATGATTCACGTCCTTATTATGATTTTATAAATGATTTTAAAGGTGAAAGGTTCGATGCTGAAAAATGGGCAGCCCTTTTCAAACGTTCCGGCGCCAGATATATAAATTTTGTTTCAAAGCATCATGACGGTTATTGTCTTTTTGAAACAAGTTATGCTCCCGGACTTAATTCAGTTGAGTGTGCACCAAAACGAGACTTTCTTATGGAATTAAAAAACGCATTGGAGGGTACAGGGGTAAGATTTGGTGTTTATCATTCAGTTTATGAATGGTGGCATCCTTACTATTTGGAAGACCCTGAGAAATATGCCTTGGAGCACTTGCACCCAATGCTAAAAGAATTGGTTGAAAAGTATCAGCCAAACACACTCTTTACTGACGGTGAATGGGAACACGAAAGCTCTGTGTGGCATTCAACAGAATTTTTACAATGGCTTTATAACGAGTCTTCTGTTAAAGATTTTATAGTTCCTAACGATCGCTGGGGTAAGGAAACACGTGGTCATGTTGGTGGTAATTTCACAACTGAATACGGTATTATAGATGTTTATCAGGGTACTGAAAGACGCATTGAGGATGTTGAGTTAGACAGACCGTTTGAAGAATGTCGTGGTATAGGACGTTCATTTGGTATAAACAAGGAAGAGGGTTGTGAGAATTATCTTTCGGTAAAAGAACTTCTGAAAATTCTTTGTTCACTTGTTTCAAAAGGCGGTAACTTCCTTTTAAATATCGGTCCGGATGCAGATGGTACAATTCCGCCGCTTATGGAAGAGCGACTTTTAGGAATGGGTGAGTGGTTAAGCGTAAACGGTGAAGCTATTTATGATTCTGAGGTATACAAAAAAACTCAGAAGGATGGTGTTTACTATACAAAGAACGGAAATGTTATTTACGCAATTACAGAAACATTCCCTTCAAAGAAGCAAACCTTTTCAGAAATTCCGTTTAATGAAAATATTAAGGTTGAACTTTTAGGTTCTGAGGCAAAAGTATTTGTTGAAAATGATAACGGTGCACTTTCATTAAAAGCTGATATCGATTCTCCGGACGACATTAACTCATCTTATCTTTATACATATAAAATAATTTTTTAAGAGGTTTTTTATGGGACATCCTATCAAGCATTACAAGACTATTACAAAACACCGTCATACAGTAATAAAGCATTGCAAAAAGTGCGGTATATTTTGGCAGGGGATGCGCCATGATTTATCTAAATATTCGCCTGTAGAGTTTTTTGTTGGTGCACGTTATTTTACCGGTACTAAAAGTCCTAATGAAGCAGAGCGTACTTCATATGGTTATTCTCTTGCGTGGATGCATCATAAGGGCAGAAATAAGCACCATTTTGAGTATTGGACTGACTATAACCCTGTAAGTAAAAAAATTGAGCCTGTTCCAATGCCGCTTAACTATGTAGTTGAGATGTTTTGCGACAGAGTTGCAGCGAGCAAGATATATAATGCTGATACTTATAATGAAAGTATGCCTATTGAGTATTTTCTTAAAGCAAAAAGCAGAAGAATAATTCATCAGGAAACCTCCGATTTGTTAGAATCCTGGCTTTTGATGCTTAAAGAAAAGGGCGAAGAAGAAACATTTAAGTATATTAAAAATCTTGTTGTATCTGATAAAAATAAATTTACATTATGGAGATTATATATGAAAAGAAAAACTGTTGTTATATTTTCTGTTGTTATTTTGGTTTTTGCACTTTTGTTTACGGGGTGTAATCTTGAATTGAAGCTTCCGGGTGAGCCTGAAGATGTTTCTCAGGTCGGAATAAATAATTTTGTTACTCGTGTACAGGAAGTGACTGACCGTGAAGGTGTTGTAGTCGGCACTGAAAGTGTCACTCTTTCTAATCAGGAGATTCAGGAAGGTAAAGAGTTCTATTCTGAAGTCAAAGAGGATGCCGAAACCGGTATATCTGTTGATCGTTACGAAGAAGCAGAGAAGTCTGATGCACAGAATGAAGAGAGTATTTTTGAATCCAAGAACTACTATGTGGTTGGCAGAATAGTGAAGGATGGCAAATCTTCTGTTTACAAGTTAGCACAAAGTGATAAGAAATATGCAATTATGACAGTTTATAACGGTGCTCAATTAGGTGTTATTATAGATAACATAAATCTTTATCTCGTTCAAATTGAGAAGAAAAGCTATATTACCATTCCGAAGGCGTTATTATTGGATTATGATAATGCAGAGGTTAATTCACTTTTAGAGGATGATTTGTTGGATTCTGATAAAAAGTGTATAGAAAACGGTACTACAACGCTTGACGGCAAAGAAGTTTCTTATAATAAATTTGACGATGGCAGTATTTCTTATTATAAAGGTAATACGATATTAATGTCAGAGAGTAGTGATGGAACTGTTATTTATTACGATACAGTTTACAGCAGTGCACCGTCAGGATTCTTTGCACCACCTGCCGGATATACTCCTAAAGCTCTTACCCCTGACAATATAAAGGAATTTTCTGATTTAATAGGAGGCACAACAGTTGAATAATCTTACAAGACGAGTTGTTCTGGTTACAGGTGGGGCTAAAGGTATTGGTGCAGATATCTGTCGGAAATTAGCCTTAAAAGGGTATACTGTTGCTATTAATTATAACACCTCTAAGCTTCAGGCGGAAGAACTGAAAAAAGATTTGGTTGCTTTAGGTGCAGAAGCGGAAATTTTTAAAGCAGATGTTTCTGACTCGGGTGAAGTTGCAAAAATGTTCAACGCAATTGATAACAGGTTTGGAAGCATTTATGCTTTAGTTAATAATTCAGGTGTTTCAGAACAATCTTTGTTTACAGATATAACTGATGGAATGTGGGATAGAATGCTTTCTGTTAACCTTACAGGTGCCTTTTACTGTTCGCGTGAAGCAGTAAAAAGAATGTTAACAAGTAAAGAGGGGAAAATTGTAAACGTTGCATCTATGTGGGGTGAAGTGGGCGCTTCTATGGAGGTTCATTACTCAGCTTCAAAGGCAGGGGTAATCGGTATGACAAAAGCACTTGCGAAAGAGTTAGGGCTTTCGGGCATAACAGTCAATGCTGTTTCGCCCGGAGTAATTAAAACTGATATGTTAGCAGGTTTTAATTATGCCGAACTTGAACAACTCTCAGATGAAACACC